>NZ_JAJBUX010000096.1 GCF_020860125.1 Cloacibacillus sp.
GGGCGTGGCGCAGTAGAATATCAAGGGCTACTCGAAGATATGCACGACCAACATGGAGGCGGCGAACCGCGTCTACACGGGGCTGGCGGACGCCACGCTAGGCATCAAGTCCGCGGCGGACGCCCTCGGCCTCGACTTCATCCTGATCACCGAAGAACCCTATGAACTCGTCATCCCGGAAGAATATCTGGAACATCCGGGCATCATGGCCCTCCGCGCAAGCCTCGAAGACGCGGAGTGGCGTCGAAAGGTCGAAGAAATGGGTGGATACAGATGGCCGAACTGACGGAGCTCAGGGACGGCTACGGGCGGCGGCTGAACTACGTCCGCATCTCGGTGACGGACAGGTGCAACTACCGCTGCGCCTACTGCATGCCGCCGGAGGGCGTCAAATGCCTGAGCCATGAGGATATCCTGCGCTATGAGGATATCAAATTCCTCTGCCGCGTATTTGTGGAGCTGGGGGTGGGGAAGTTCCGCTTCACGGGCGGCGAGCCGCTTGTGCGCAAGGGGCTTGTGCCCTTCCTCAAGGAGCTTCACTCGGAGCTGCCGGGGATAAAGACCGCGCTCACGACGAACGCCTCGCTGCTCGGCGAATATTCGGCGCAGCTTGCGGAGGCGGGGATACATTCGCTCAACATCAGCCTCGACACCCTTGACCCGGAGAAATTCGCGCGTATCACGAGGATAGGCAGGATAGAGGGCGTATTTGAGGGCATACGCGCGGCGAAGTCCGCCGGCATCGGGAACATCAAGCTCAACGCCGTTCTCATCAGGGACTTCAACGACCGGGAGATCGCGGATATGCTCGCCTTTTCGCGGCGCGAGGGGCTGCTGCTGCGGCTTATCGAGTTTATGCCGCTTCAGGAGAGAGTCTGGGACAAGGACTCATTTATCGGCGGGGAGGAGATACTCAGGATGCTGCCCGGAGGCGACGCCTGGAAAAAGTCGACGGCCGGCGGCAGCGACGACGGCCCCGCGCAGTATTATTTCAACGAAAAGACTAGCGACACCATCGGGATCATCACCGCGGTCTCGAACCATTTCTGTAAGACCTGCAACAGACTGCGAGTCTCCGCCGAGGGAAACCTGAGAACATGCCTTTTTAACCCTCACGAAACTGCCCTAAAAGAGCTGATTCGGAGTAGGGAGACAGCCGCGCTGCGGGAGGCCATCCTGCGCGGCGTTCACGAAAAGCCACGCTGCTGGAACGACATAAACACCGGCAATCTTCAGATGTCGGGAATTGGAGGATAAAAGATGGGAGAATACACGCATTTCGACGCCGAGGGCCGTCCGAGACTCGTCGACGTCAGCGACAAAGCGGTCACCAAACGCACCGCCTGGGCCGAGGGCTGGCTCTTTCTGCCCGATGAGATATACCGGACCGTCTCGCAGGGCGCGGTGAAAAAGGGAGATCCCTTCTCGATCGCGGAGCTTGGCGGCATCATGGGGGCCAAAAGGACTCCCGACCTCATCCCGCTCTGCCATACCATCAGGCTTGACAACATCAAGGTCAAATGCGACCTGGACCATGAAAAAAAGGCCCTGAGGATCACCTGCGAGGCGACCGCCTCCGAGGTGACGGGCGTGGAGATGGAGGCGCTCACCGGCATCTCAGTCGCGGCGCTTACCTTCTACGACATGTGCAAGGGGATAGACAAGGGCATGGTGATAAAGGACATCCGCCTGCTGAGAAAGACCGGCGGCAAGAGCGGGGAATGGAACGCCGCCGGGAATTTTGTCTCGGAGTGCGCTTCCGAGGGAGGAGAGGCTAAATGAGAATACTGAGATTATGGGCGCCGTCGCTGATCGGCGACCACACACTCTGCTACATTCATACCAACCGCGAGGGCAGGACCTGTATAAACGAGGTTGAGATCCCAGTTAAGTTCGCGCGCGCGGGCGAGAGTCTCGACGGCGAAGAATACGCCGGCGCGATGACCGTCGTTCTGCCGCCGGAGGCGGAGCTCTGCGACGGCGGCTTCCTCGCCGTGGGGGAGAGGGGCGACACCCTGCTGCACTGGCAGGGTGAAAGCGCCTCCTTCAAGGTATGTACCGCGGGATTTCTCGGCGTCTCTGAAAGGGCGCAGATCTGGTCCCCGATAAGGACGGCGGTGCTCACCGTCAGCGACAAGGGCAGCCGCGGCGAGCGTATCGATACCGCGGGGCCGGAGCTTGAGCGCCTCGCCTTCGCGCAGGGCTGCGTCACCGAAGATAGAAAGATCGTCCCCGACGACCCGGATGAGATCTGCGGCGCCGTCCGCGAATGGGCGGAGAGGGGGATCAGCCTCATCCTCACCACCGGCGGCACCGGCCTCTCGCCGCGCGACAACACGCCGGAGGCGCTGCTGTCAATCGCCGACAAGGTCGTTCCCGGCTTTGGCGAGATGATGCGCATCGAGACCCTGAAATATACGCCGCGCTCATTCCTCACGCGCTCCGTAGCGGTCATAAAAGAGCGTTCGCTTATTATCGCCTTCCCCGGCAGCAAACGCGGAGCGGGGCAGTGCTTTGAGGCGGTCACTGGCGGCCTGCGTCACGCGGTGGAGACTTTGACCGGCAGCGCCGCGGAGTGTGGGAACCACGGAGAGGGCGCCCGCTAAAATTTTTCCGGGTAGCTAAGCTTTGGAGGCCATATTATCAGAGGAAAACAGACTTGCAAAGTCTATCGGCCATTTGCCGCGAAGAGAGGTCATCGCCGCGGCGATATTCCAAGTTTGTGCCGTACGCTCGGCATATCCTCCCGCAAATGGCTGCCGGTCTGTAAATACGCGAACTGTCCGGCGAGTGGATACAGCTCTGCCGTTTTGCCGTCTATCCAGATTTTGAGCTTACGCATAAAAGACTTGAAAGGGCCGCCGAAATGCTCGGCGGCTTTTCTGAAATATGCCGCCGTTCGAGGCTTTAGGTTTTTCCTGAAAGTGCGGCAGAATACAAATCCTCCGCTGGCCATACATCAGCCCCCGCGCGCGGGCTGCTTTTCTTGTGTTTGCCATGTATAGTCAACGTCGTCTAACTTTTTTTATAATTATATGATAATATAGATATGTATAGGATATTTTTAGCTTTTAACAGCGTAAAATTATTTTTGCAGCGTAAGGAGGCGGAAAGATGATTCAGATAAATCCATATACACCCGGAGCCGGACTAATGCCTCGCTGCCTTGCCGGACGCGACGAGGTTCTTGAAAAGGCGGACGAAACGCTGGCAAGGGTGGCTGCCTGTTTTACCGCGCGATCCGTCGTCTACTATGGGCTGCGCGGCGTGGGCAAGACCGTGCTGCTGAATGAGGTAGAAGAGCGTGCAAAGGATCTCGATGTTTTCTATGAACATATTGAGATAACGGAGCGGGGGAATTTTAAAAGCGCTGTTTCACTTTATACCAATAAACTGATGCGCAGAATGAGCGTTATTGAGATGGCTAAGCAGAGCGCCGGCAGAGCGTTCGGCATTCTTAAGGCCTTTCACGCCACTTACAGCCCGGACGGATCTGTCAATTTCGGCATAGAAGGGGCCGCTCCGCCCGCGGTGGGGGTCTCCGATACGGGGGATTTTAAAAACGACCTTACCGAGCTTTTTACCGCCTTGGGGGCGCTTGCCGCGAAATCTGGGCGTGGGGCCGCTTTTTTTATTGATGAAATACAGTATATGGCCGAGGCTGATTTTGAGGCGCTCATCGTAGCCCTTCACAGGGTAAGTCAGAAGGGCTATCCGCTTATTGTTTTCGCCGCCGGTTTGCCTAAAATCGCGAAGATCGCGGGGGACGTAAAATCTTATGCTGAGCGGTTATTCCGCTTTGTTCCAATTGGCTCCCTGGACAGTGAGGCGGCGCGCCTCGCGCTCTCTGAACCGGCGCTGGCATTTGACGTCCATTACGACGGCGACGCTCTCGATTATATTCTTAAAGAGACCGAATGTTATCCTTATTTTATTCAGGAGTATGGCAGGCAGGCGTGGCGCCAAATAAAAGATCACCGGATCTCGCTTCTTGGTGCGATGGCGGCTCGAGAGACTTTTGAACGTGAGCTGGATGAAAGTTTTTTCAAGGTCCGCTATGACCGCGCGACTCCCAAGGAGCTGGCCTTCATGTACGCCATGGTCGACTGCGGCGGGCGCGAGTGCGCCGTCAAAGATGTCGCCGCGCGGCTCGGCAAGTCTGTCGCGGAAATTTCGACCCTCCGGGCACAGCTGATCCACAAAGGATTTGTCTATGCCTCTGAACGAGGGGAGATAAGTTTTTCCGTACCGCAGTTTAACAGATATCTGGAGCGTAAAAGATCGGTATAATGATGATTAGGGCTCTTTAAGTTCCATAATTTAGGTCGTTAAATTTGCCGCCGGCGGCCTGTTTTTTACATTTAAGGCGAAGCGGGAGTTTTCTTTGGCCTGTGCCAAGGCTCCCGCTCTGTTTTCTTTCCGCTGTGTTTTGTCCGTTGTTCTCTACATCCCCGCGCCGATCAGCGCCGCGCCGAGGGCTCCCGCGTATTGGGCGCGTTCGGGGATCATCACTCGGCGTTTCGTCTTTTTTTCGATCAGCTTTCCGAGCAGGCTGTTCTGCGCGCAGCCGCCGGTGAAGCAGATGTCCCCGTAATCAGATATCCGCGAAATGAGGTTTGCCGCGCGCTGGGCCACGGAGTCCAGCAGGCCGATGCAGATGGACTCTTTCGCCACGCCCTGAGCCAGCAGGCCGATGACCTCGGACTCCGCGAAGACGGTGCACATGTTGTTTATCGGCTGGAAGGGCGTATTCTCCGGGACCGCGGCGAAGTCCGGGAGCGAACAGCCGAGGTGTACCGCCATGTTCTGGAGGAAGCGTCCCGTGCCGGCGGCGCACTTATCGTTCATGAGGAAGTCTGTGACTCTGCCGTCGGGGCCGAGAGTTATCACCTTTGAGTCCTGTCCGCCGATGTCGAGCACGGTCGAAGCCTCCGGCGCGAGGTAGTGCGCGCCCGCGGCGTGGCAGGTGATCTCCGTGACGCGCTTGTCGGCCTGGAAGACGTTTCTCCCGTAGCCGGTCGCCGTGACGTGAAGATCCTCGTTTTTAAGTATATGTCCGCGTCTCCTCACCTGAGCCACCGCCTTTGCCGCGCTCTCCCCAGGCGTCCAGCCGGTGGGGGTTAGGTAGAATTCAAAGCCGCTGCCGTTCCAGAGGACGCCCTTGGTCGCGGTGGAGCCGATGTCGATGCCGATGCTGGCCATCACAGCATCTCCGTGAAGGCGCCGAACCTGGTGGCGAGCTGCCCGAGATCGCCCTGCGAATAGTCGGTCTCCACCGCGATGTATGGGATGCCCTCGCCGGCGAGGAACTGGCGGATGGAGTAGGACTCGACGTTGTATGTGTGGCAGGCCTGAAGGATGACGTCTACGACGCCGTCGGCGCGGTATCTTTCGGCGTAGCGGCGCAGAAGCTCTTCGCGTCCCTCGTTGGGCGACATGACGGAGCAGGGTATGGAGAGGTATTTTTCCGCGAGCGCGTCAAGCGGGGCGATATCCTCCCGGACCTTATAGTGCGAGCATTTGAGGTTGCCGCAGTTTTCAAAGCCGACAACGAGAGAGGCACATTCAGGAGATTCGAGGATGTCGACGATCTTTTCCAAGGATTTTCCCATCGGGCAGCCCGTGATGAGGATACGGTGGGCGGCGATGTCCTGACGGCGCTGGCCGTCGATGTAATTTTCCAGTATTTTATCGACGAGTTCATTGACCTTCGCCACGCTCTTTCCATAGTCGAAGGTGAATTTGAGATAGTCGGATACGAGCATGATCTCCTTGCCCGTTACTACGGCGTCAGGCAGCTTTGAAAGGTCATAGAAGCGCATCGCCGCGGCGTGCATCGAGTTTCTGAGCGCTATTGACTCCGCGAGCTTTTCGTCGGTTATCTCCGTGCCGCAGAGCTCTTCGAGCGCCTCTTTGAGCGCGATGATCTCCCCCTTCCAGAGTTCGAGGCTCATGGGGTGCTCCCTGCGCTGCGGCAGCTGCATGACGTGGGTTGGGCGCAGCTTTCCGAGCAGTTCGTACATCTTCTTTTTACCGTCGCAGGTTGTCTCTCCGACGACCATGTCGCAGAAATGGAAGTAGGGACAGGTGTCGGTTAGCGCGAAGCCGTAGCTGGACTTTATGAGCGGACAGAGGTTGCGCGGCAGGTGTTTTTCCGCAGCCGCGATCGGTTTGTCGCTGGTGCTGCACAATGAGACGGAGATACCGCCCGCGGCGTTGACGAGCTCCCACGGCGTAAACGTGCAGTAGGTGCCGATCACCGGACGGCCCGCCTCCTTAAGTTCCTTCACGGCTACGGGGCCGTTGTGGACGGCCTCGCGCATTTCATCAAATATTTGGTCTATATTATTGTACATATAATGCTCCCCCTTTTATCTGGCCGGTTTTCTGTTTTATGGCGCGCTGCATAAAGAGGCGCGCGCGGCAGATAAAGTAAGAGGGTAAGAATGGTTTCGAGGATTTACCGGAGGCCTCCGCGCCGCGCGCTCACTATAGACAGCAATGCAGTCCCTGCATCAAGACCGGCTCAGGTAAAAAATATCGCTGTGCGCAGCATCTGGCTTCACCTCCAAGAATAACTTTGGATATTCTACTATATAATGCCTCCGGCGATAAACATAACGCGGCAAGATTTGTTATAATGCACATAAAGGAAGATATGCATTATTCCCGTTGCCTGTTCCGTTATCTGTTATAGTATCCTGATATACGGATCTTCAGCGCGGGAATGCAAAAACCGCCTCCGGCAAAGAGAGATGATTTACTTGGAAAGAAAAAGAGAGATCAAACGCTGCATCATAATTACCGGCATGTCGGGCGCGGGAAAGTCATCCGCCCTAAATGTCTTTGAGGACCAGGGCTTCTACGCGATAGACAATCTGCCCCCCACACTTCTGCCGCAGCTTCTCGAGGTGCTTGAGGGCCATCAGTCCGCGGTGCGTAACGGCGTCACGGCGGTGGTCGACGTCCGCGGCCAGGACCTGCTGAACGACCTCGTCAACGTAGCCGCCCGGTTCCGGGAGAAAAACGTCCATACGGAGATACTCTTTGTGGATTCCTCCGATGAGGCGCTTGTGCGCCGCTTTGAGACGACACGCAGACGCCATCCGCTCGCAGAGGGGATGACGATACTTCAGGGAATCCAGAACGAAAGGGAACTTTTAAACGGTATTATAAAAAATGCCGATATAGTCATAGATACAACCGGGCTCAAACTGCCCGATTTCAAAATACGGCTTCTTGAGGCCACGGGGATGTCGATGGAGGAGCCGGCGGTGATCGTCAGCTCTTTCGGCTTTAAGTACGGGGCGCCGCAGGATGCCGACTATATCCTTGACGTCCGCTTCCTGCCCAATCCAAACTATGTAGACGAGCTTCATCAGCTTTCAGGACGTGACGAACCGGTGGTGAGATACCTGAAGGGCTTTCCCGCGCTGGGGGAATTTCTCTCGCGCGCGGAGCCGCTGCTCGACTATGTCTCTTCGGTCTACTGCGACACGGGCAAAAAGCAGCTGCATATCTGTATCGGCTGCACTGGAGGGCGGCACCGTTCCGTAGCCGTCACGGAGATCCTTGGAGCCTACCTGGAGGCGGCAGGCCGGCGCGTCAAGGTGCAGCACCGTGATGTGGATAAAGGAAACCTCTGGTGAACGCCGTTCTCTGGATACTCACCTTCATAATAGCCTTTATGCTTGGCGGGGCGGCCGTCTACTTTATAGCGCCCAAACGGCGCAGATTCTGGAGGCGGCCCGCGGAGCGCCACCGCATCATGTCGAACGCCCTTGAGTACAGACTCTCGCTGGGGCCGCGCGTCGTCGCGATCGGCGGCGGCACGGGGCTTTCAACGCTGCTTGGCGGCCTTAAGGGCTTCACCCGGAATATCACGGCGGTGGTCGCCGTCACTGACGAGGGCGGCAGCTCCGGGAGGCTGCGCCAGGAGTGGGGCATGTTGCCCCCGGGAGATATCCGCAACTGTATCGTCGCGCTCGCGGAGAACGACAGCTCGCTGAACAGCCTGCTCAATTTCCGCTTCGACCGCGGCGAGCTTAAAGGGCACAGTTTGGGAAACCTCATCCTGCTCGCGACGACAGAGATGATGGGCGATTTCCAGCGCGCCGTGGAGGAGCTGAACAAGCTCCTCGCCATACGCGGGCAGGTGCTGCCCGTAACGACGGATAATGTGACGCTCAAGGGAGAGACCACTGACGGCAGGCTGGTCTCCGGCGAGCTTGAGATATCGGATAACGGCAGTCAGCTGGCGAAGCTATGGATAGAGCCTGCGGACGCCGAGGCGCTGACCGGCGTAAAACAGGCCTTCGCCGAGGCTGAGATCATCGTGCTCGGGCCCGGAAGCCTCTTCACCAGCGTGCTTCCGAACCTTCTGCTCAGCGATATGGCGAAGCTGCTTCGAGATACTAAGGTCCCCATCGTCTATATCGCGAATCTGATGACGCAGCCGAAGGAGACGGAGGGCATGAACATCGTCGCCCATGTCGACTGGATAACCGGCGTTCTGGGGACCGTCCCCGATTATGTGCTCGCTAACCAGTCCGCGATACCGGCGGAATTTCTTTCACGCTACAGCAAGATCGGCGCGGAGCCTCTATACCTCTCCGCGAAAGAGGAAAATTATTTGGAGTCGCTCGGAACGACGGTGGTCTACGGCGATTACTGTGAGATAAGAAACGGGAAGTACCTGCGGCATAACGCGCAGAACCTCTCGGAGACGATCATGGAACTTATCCGCGAGAACAGGAAGAGCTGAGGGCGCATATAATGGAAGGTCTGAATCATACCATCTGGGACGAGTGGGGCGCGCTTCCGGTCTCCCAGCCGGTAAAAGACGAGGCGGCCGGAATCATCGACGGCATGAGTTATAATGTGGAGGGCGAAGATTATCTCTTCACCTCGCCCCGCCTCTTCGTCGTGCGGCGGCTGATGCGTCTCTGGGGAGAGTGCGAATGGAGTGGCCCGGCTGACGGAGAGGGCATCCGCCTTATCCACACGCAGCAGAGGGGCCGGATCGTATTCTCCATCGGCAGGCGCGCGGCGACGGAGATATTCGCCGTCACAAACGCGATGGCGAAGCGCACGCGAAATTGGAACTGGGTACGCGGTCTCTTTGGGAGCTGCGGCGCGCTCTATATACCGAGGGCGGGATATTATCTGGTCATCCGGCCGCCGGCGGGGAAGGGCTCCGCGGAGCGCGTTCAGGCGATATTGAAATCCTGCGGCTTCACGGTCGGCGTGAGAAAGAAGATGGAGTGCCGCGAACTGATGCTGAGAGACCAGCAGCAGATTGTCACCTTTCTCTCTCGCATAGGGCTCGTTAAGACGGCCCTCGACCTCGAGGAGACGGCGATTTACCGTTCGATGAGGAGCCACGCCAATAAGCTCGTGAACTGCGACGCCGCGAACATCAATAAGAGCCTGGAGGCGGCCCGCCTCCAGATGGAGCTGATCCGTCAGATGGAGGACCTTGGAATAGTGGAAGAGCTTCCAGCGCCGCTTTTTGAGCTGGTAATGGCGCGGAAGAAAAATCCGAGCATAACTTTAAAAGAACTTGGACAAACTTTACCGAGACCAATTAGCAAAAGTACGGTAGAATATAGGTGGCGGAAATTAGAAACCATGCTAAGAAAGCAATCAAAGGGGGATGATGCCAATGTACTTAGGAAAGGCAGACGTTAACACCTATGACAAAGGCGCCGGGAGGGAGTTCCTTGTCTCCAACGGGCGCGGAAGCTACGGGTTTTCCACAGTCATAGGGGCGAACACAAGGAGAGAGCACGGCCTTCTCGTAGTGAGGCCTGAAAGCGAAAGGCAGCACTCGGTCCTGGTCAGCAAAATTGAAGAGACCATTTTTGACCGCAATAAGAAATACCAGCTCTCAACGAACCGTTACAAGGATCTGGTTTATCCGGACGGTTACAGGTATCTACAGGAATATCAGGGAAATCCATTCCCAAGTATACTTTTTGTAATTCATAGTATCCTCCTCAAAAAATCGATTTTTATGCCGCATGGAAAAGAATGCACGGTAATAAAGTATGAGCTTTTGGCAGCTCCTGATAAGGTCCGCCTTGATCTGTGCCCGCTCTTCGCCCACAGGCTGAGCGATACTGTATGCCCTGAATCGGGTAAGACCGAATTCAGCGTATCCTCCGACGACGCGCACAGCATCAGCGTAAAGGGCAGGGGACACGCCAG
This sequence comes from Cloacibacillus sp., assembly GCF_020860125.1. Taxonomy (NCBI): domain Bacteria; kingdom Thermotogati; phylum Synergistota; class Synergistia; order Synergistales; family Synergistaceae; genus Cloacibacillus; species Cloacibacillus sp. The sequence goes on from NZ_JAJBUX010000096.1 coordinate 10,210, forward strand.
CTGCTGCTCGGCCACGGCCGGCACCTGGTCGCTGAAGCCCCTCTGGTTTGAAAACCTCATCTACGAGCAGGACGACCGTCCAGAATCCGCCGGCGTCGACCATCTGTGGTCGCCGGGATTCATCTCCAACGAGATATCCGAGGGCGACGTGGTCTATGTGGTGCTCTCCGAGAAGCCGCAGAGCTTCACGCTCAAAGAGCTTGCCGCCATGGAAAAAGAGACGGCGGAGAGATTTGAAAATATCCTCGAGCAGGCGAATATACCCGCCCTCAACAGCGCTGAGCAGGATATGATCGTATCCTCGTACCATCTCGTCGACGACCGCCCAGAGAGCATCGCCCCTATCTATACCGGCTATCCCTCAGTCGATACGAAGGCGCGCGACACCTTTATCTCGCTACCCGGACTGCTTCTCGCCACCGGCAGGGAAGCGGTAGCGGCGAAGACGCTAAAATACTGGCTTGAGATCGCCGAGAAAAACGGCTGGGTCATGCCCGAGAAATTCGCCGACGACGGCTCCTGTGAATTTGGCTGCATCGACAACGGACTCTGGTTCGTATACGCGGCGGACAAATACCTCACGCACCATAAAGAGGCTGACGCTCAGGACAGAGCGGCGTTCGCCCGCGCGATAAAAGAGATCGTCGAAAAATATATTTCCGGCGCCGCCGAGCTTGACGCGGTATGCGACCCGAATATGCTCCTCCGCATGACCTCGGCGCATCCATCAAGATACTGGATGAACGCCGTGGCCGGCGACGAAGTCGTTGTTCCGCGCAAGGGATACCTCGTAGAGGTCAACGCCCTTTGGTATAACGCGCTGAAATGCGCCGCAAAATACGCGCTTGAGTGCGGCTGCGCCGATTCGGCGAAAAAGTATGAAGAGGCGGCGGAGAAGTGTGCCAAGTCCTTCAACGATACCTTCTGGAGCTTTGATATGAAAGGCCTCTACGACAGCGTCGATCCGGAGACCTTCAAAAACGACGGCACGATCCGCCCGAACCAGATACTGGCGGCTTCGCTGCCCTTCAGCCCGCTCTCGCCGGAGGCGGCGCAGAATGTGGTGCGCCTCTGCTGGAACGAGCTCTACACGACATACGGACTCCGTACCCTCGACCCGCGCCATGACAAGTTCAAGGGCCGTTCCGAGGGACGCCTGGACCAGCGCCTCAAGGCCCGCTACCGCGGCATGGCCTGGACATGGCTGCTGGGGCAGTTCATCACCGCCTACCTCAAGAACAACCCCTCGCGTAAGGATCTCGGCTGGATATTCGTCCGTCCGTTCAACTCGCACCTGCGCCACGGATGCCTCGGCGGAGTGGCCGAACTCTTCGACGGCATGATGCCCTACCGTCCGCACGGAGACGTCCTCAGCGCCGTATCGCTCGGAGAGCTCCTGCGCGTGCTGCATGAGAACCTTGAGGTCAGCGAATAAAACAGGCAGCCGCCGGCCAGCGTGACATACGTTTTTGTATTGCAGAATGTTTGCGGTTCAATCGGTGTCTGTATAAGTCGGACGAATAAAAAATAAGCGTTAATTTACAAAAATAGAATTTTTTGTTTGACATAAACGTAATATAGTAGCACAATCATAAAAGAAGGATAAATACTAGGTTTATCCCTCTTTTCACAAGGTATTGGTAAAAATTCTAAGGAGGCACTTACAATGGCTAAGTACAAGGTTGCAATCAACGGGTTTGGACGTATCGGACGTCTTTCTCTTCGCGCGTTTTTCACGAACGGGAAAGATAATGAATTTGAAATAGTGGCGATAAACGACCTCACACCGCCGGCATCTCTTGCATATCTGCTTAAGTATGACTCAGTATTCCGCCGTTTCCCCGGCACAGTTGAAGTCGACGGCGACTACCTCGTCGTAAACGGACAGCGGATCAAGGCCCTTGCGGAGCCCGATCCCGCGAAACTGCCCTGGAAAGAGATGGGCGTAGACCTTGTCATAGAGTCGACCGGCCGCTACACGGACGCCAATCAGGCGAAGGCGCACATCGAAGCCGGCGCGAAAAAGGTCATCATCTCGGCTCCCGCCAAGAACCATGACGCCACGATAGTTATGGGTGTCAACGAGGGCGTCTACGATCCTAAGAAAGACAACATCATCTCCAACGCCTCCTGCACGACAAACTGCCTTGCTCCTGTCTGCAAAGTCCTCCAGGACAAGTTTGGCATCAAAGAGGGGCTCATGAACACCATCCACGCATACACGAACGACCAGAAGACGCTCGACTTCCCGCACAAGAACCTCTCGCGCGGCAGAGCGGCGGCCCTTTCGATCATACCGACCAGCACCGGAGCCGCGAAGGCGATCTCCGAGGTCATGCCGGAGCTCAAAGGCAAGCTCAACGGCTTTGCGCTCCGCGTACCGACCCCCGACGTTTCGGTAGTCGACCTCACCGTAGTCCTCGAGAAGCCGGCGACGGTGGACGAAGTCAACGCGGCGATGAAAGAGGCGGCCGAGGGCCCGCTTAAGGGAATACTCGAGTACGAGCCTGAAGACCTCGTGTCGATGGACTTCGTCGGTGACACCAATTCGTCGATATTCGCGCCGATGCACACCATGTCCATGGGAGACAGAATGATAAAGCTCCTCTCATGGTACGATAACGAGTGCGGATACAGCAACAGAGTCATCGACCTCGCGAACTACATCTTCAAAAAGGGACTTTAAGCCATGCGCCTGAAGACCTTTTCACCATCGGAGGTAGCGGGGAAAAAGGTTCTGGTGAGGGTGGACTTCAACGTCCCCCTCGCCGACGGCAGGGTCAGCGACGATACGCGCATCAAGGCCCACCTTCCGACGCTTACGGCTCTGCGTGAGGCGGGCGCGAAGGTTGCCCTGATCTCACATCTCGGCAGGCCGAAGGGAACCTTCAACCTTAAATACACACTGGAACCCGTAGGCGAGGAGCTTGCGAAGCTCACGGGCTGGCTCGTGCGTTTCGTCCCCGACTGCGTGGGTGAAAAGGTTGACGAGGCCGTAGCCTCCTGGAGAGACGGCGAAGTGCTGCTGCTGGAGAACGTCCGTTTCTATCCCGAAGAGGAGAAAAACGACATCGAATTCGCCAAGCGGCTCACAAAGGACTTCGACCTCTTCGTGATGGACGCCTTCAGCGCCTCGCACAGGGCGCACGCCTCGACAAGGGCGGCGGCTGAGCTTCTGCCCTCATATTCAGGCAAACTCATCGACCGTGAGATCACGATGCTCTCCGCGGCGCGCGACGAACCGAAGAAACCCTTCGTCCTCATCCTCGGCGGCGCTAAGGTCTCCGACAAGATAGCGGTGGTGGAGAATATGCTTAAAAAGGTCGATACCATCCTTATCGGCGGCGGCATGGCCTTCACCTTCCTCAAGGCGCAGGGCAAAGAGATCGGTAAATCGCTCTGCGAGACCGAGAAGCTCGACTTCGCGGCCAGGATGCTTGACGAAGCCGCGAAACTAGGTGTAAAGATCATGCTTCCGACGGATGTCGTCACCGCGCCGGAATTCAAAGTCGATTCGCCGGCGTCGGTGGTCTCCGCGGGGGCCATTCCCGCCGATCAGATGGGGCTTGACATCGGTCCAGCGACCGCCGGGCTATTCGCGAAAGAGATAACGGCGGCTAAGACCGTGCTCTGGAACGGACCGATGGGCGTCTTTGAGATGCCGGCCTTCGCTAAGGGCACCGAAGCCGTGGCCAAGGCGCTCGCCGACGCCACCGCAAAGGGCGCGCTGACGGTCGTCGGCGGGGGAGACTCCGCGGCGGCGATAGCTCTCTTCAAAATGGAGGACAAGGTCTCGCACGTCTCCACGGGCGGCGGCGCAAGCCTTGAATTCTTTGAGGGGAAGAGTCTGCCGGGCATCGAGCCCTACGTTTTAGATTAGCGAAGATGAAATAAAAGATTCGAAGGGCGGATAATATCCGCCCTTTTCTGTATAAGAGTATAAGGAGCTGTGAAGGACGTAATCTTGATTCTTATACATTGGATAAATAGCTTAAAATAAAGAAATAAAACTGCCCTGAAAACAAAAATAAAAACGGTATGGCAGTCGATCATTGAGATAGAAGGGAATGTATCTAGTATGCGCAGAAAGTTTATCGCGGGCAACTGGAAGATGTTTAATGGCCCGAAGGCCACAAGTGAATTTCTTAACAAGTTCGATGCGGAGATAAAGGCCGCTCCTGAGGTACAAAAGGCCGTTGCCGACGGGAAGGAAGAGATCGCTTTCTTCGTTCCTGCCGTCTCGCTGCTCACCGCCGCCTGCGGCGCTAAAGAGATGCCGGTGATAATCGGCGCGCAGAATACACATTGGGAAAAGAGCGGCGCCTTTACGGGCGAAATATCGGTGCCGATGATCACGGAGATCGGCGCGACGCACGTCCTGATCGGCCACAGCGAGAGACGTCACATCTTCCGCGAAATAGACGAAGAGCTCAACAAAAAGGTGCACGCAGCCGTAGAGGGCGGCCTGACCGCGGTTCTTTGCGTCGGCGAGACGCTTGAGGAACGCGAATCGGGAAAGGCCTTCGAGGTCATCAAGAGACAGTTTGTCGAGGGGCTTAAGGGTATGGAGGGAAAGACCGTCGCTGAAAAGGTGATCGTCGCCTACGAACCCGTCTGGGCCATCGGTACCGGCAAGACTGCCAGCGACGCCGACGCGGAAGATATCTGCAAATTCATACGCGGCCTCGCGGCGGAATGCTACTGTGCAAAGACGGCCGATGAGCTCATCGTACTGTACGGCGGCAGCGTAAAACCTGAAAATACAATGGGCATCATCTCACAGCCGGACATCGACGGTGTGCTTGTCGGCGGAGCCTCGCTCAAACCTGAGAGCTTCATCCAGATAGTAAAGAACGCGCTGTAGATACGAAAGACAACGTTACATAACGGCAAAGATATAGGACATAAAGCGCATGAACCGCACTATATAAAAATAGCCTCATAATCAGCATCTGGCCCCTCCCGGATATTTCGAGAGGGGGTCTATGTAACATAAGATAAATTATAGGACATCATTATAAAGCGCTTCCCCATCAATACTTGAGTGTGTTAAAATGCAAAAAAGAGGGATTCTGCCACGCGTATTGCTGTGAAAGAATCCCTCTTTTTGTAATTATAAGTCGTAATCCCAAAATTCAGTTTCCGGAAGACCGACTTTAAAGTCCGTCTTTATTTTGCGGCAAAACGTTCATAGGCGGCCTTGTGGTACGGCGTCGGTACGCCGTACTGCCGTCCAAGTTCTATCATCCTGCCGATGATATGGTCGAGCTCTGTTTCGTTTGGCGGTTTGCCGCCGCTGAGGTCTCGGTAAAGCGAGCTCATCGCCTTCGGCGCCAGCTTTGAAAAATTCTCCGTATAGCGGTCAGCCATATCAGCGGGCATCGTAACTCCGGAGGCCGCCGCAACCGCGATCAGTTCGCCGGCCACGGCGCGTACCAACTCCATGTGGTCGGGATGTTCGCGGACCTTTCCCGCCGGTCCGTCACAGCAGCAAAATAGCACGCTGTTGCCGCACATCATCATATATTTATTCCAGCTGTCGGCAAGAATATCGTCCGATAACGTGGTGCCGATACCGGCCTTGTCGACGATGGCCGCAGTCTCCTCCAGCTTTTGTGGTATGCCGCCATCCCTCATGCCGAGGATGACGCTACAGGGGCCGTAGCTCTGCACTATATGCCCCGGCTGTTCCAGATGGCTGAATACGCGAATGATGCCGTCCGCCAGGAGGCACGAAGGCAGCATCGGCCTCATGATGTCGGAGACGATGACGCCGTTCAGCAGCGGTATCACCAGCGTTTCCGCTTTGATCATCGGCGCGATGGACTCACAGGCCGCCCTCAGATTGTACCCTTTGCATGAGACGAAGATGACGTCCATCAGGCCAAGCTCCTCCGCTCTGTCCGCGGCGAGCTTAGGCTGCACCGTGAAATCGCCCAGCAGGGCGGACTGTACCATGAGTCCCCTCCGGCGTATGGCGTCGAGGTTTTTCCCTCGCACGTAAAAGTAGGTCTCTGTGTGATTTTTTGCCAGCGCGCCGCCGACGATACCGCCGACGCCGCCGATACCCAGCACGGCTATTTTCATCCGTACACCTCCCGCATAGTGATGCCTAATAATATCATCTTGCAGGCGCTTTTGTACCCCCGCGTATAAAAAATCTGACGGGGCAATTCCCGTCAGATCTGGGCCGGTATTATAATCCTGCCTAACGTTATTTCTTTATATAGGCCATCTTTTCGGGGATGACACCACGGACGCCGCCAAGCGGCGACTCTGTGTCGCCCTTGTAGCGCGGTATCAGGTGCATATGGACGTGCATCACCGACTGCCCCGCGCATTCGTTGCAGTTTACCCCGAAGTTATATCCGTCGGGGTGATATTTTTCATCAAGCAGCTCTTTTCCCCTGCGAAGCAGCTCGTGCATCGCCGCCTCCTCCTGGAGAGTGACGTCGAAATAGTTTTGCACGTGCCTCTTAGGGATGATAAGCATATGACCTTCGTTTACCGGCATTACGTCGAATACCGCGTAAGCGAGCTCATTTTCCAGAACATAATCCTTGAGCCTGCAGAAGATGCATTCCATGGAGCTAATCTTCGTCCTGATCGGTGAATTTCTTCGTCGGAGCGTCGCCCCACAGTGAATCGAGTCTGTAAAAGTCGCGTCCCTCACGGCTCAGGATATTCACGATAAGGTCTCCCGCGTCGATCAGCGTCCATCTGGTACTGTTTTCACCCTCGACGCGGTACTTTGTCCCCATCTCATCGAGCATGTCGCAGGCGGTATCTTTCAGCGTCCTTGCGTTCAGCTCAGAACGGGCGATAGCTACGATAAACACATCCGCGAAGCCTGATATCTCGCTCAGGTTGTGTACGCTGACCTCCGCCGCGTGTTTATCAAGCAGCGCCTCTACCAAAGGCATGTACGGCGCGCAGAAATCTTCATTTTTTTCCGTCATTTACAGGTCACTCCTCTTTATTTTTCTTTACTGATTGCTGATCTTCAGCATATTATCCAATAATATTGTCAGTTTCTTATAGTCATGTCCCGCAATTATCGAGGCGTAAAAGGCCTGCTGGCTCGGGCGCACGAGGTTCTTGGGGATCTTAAGAAGCGTGCCGAGCTGGCGCGCCGTCGTCTTGACCTTCTCGCTGGCGTTGGTCGGATAGACGATGTTGCAGTGCTGATAGTCGAAATGTTTCGCGTTGCCGGAATGGATCACGTCGACGCCGAGCTGCTGCAGGCGTGTCGATATCTCGGCGCTCACACCGGCCTTGCCTGTTCCGTTGAGGACCGCCACCGACTCAGGCATCGACTTTATCAGGGTCATGAGCTCATCTTTGCTCATTTCATCCTTTTTATCGCCGCTCCGAGCCGCCGAAGTACCAAGCTGCCCGTTATCTTTGGCGTCCTCAGAGGCTGAGATATTGTCTCCAGCGGTCGAGAAGTGCACCTGCTTCGCATTTCTGCCGCTGCCCTCCGTAACGTCGCCGGATACCAGCGCCTCCACAGGAGCGTTGAGGAAGGCGTTTGCCGCCTTGACGTCACCGAGCCAATAGCTCAGGCGGTCGATCATCGCCGGTTCTCCCGGCAGCATGGAGAAAAACATCCGTTCGCGGCCAAGCTCGTTCTGTACAAAGCCAGCAAGCTGTACGGCAAGGGTCGGAGACATGTCCGTCTTGAATATCTTCATCGCCTGGGCCGCTAGCTCAGGGAACTTGATCAAAACGCGCGGGTCGTAGGCCTTCTTAACGAGCGCTTTGATAAACTGCTGCTGGCGCTGTATACGGCCGATGTCGCCGAGGGCGTCTTTCCTGAAGCGTACATATTTTAGGGCAGTTTTTCCATCAAGAAGCTGCCATCCCGGCTGAATATTTATATCGAGACCGCCGGCCCTGTCGACATAACGCATCCTCTTCTGGACGTCCATCTCTACCCCGCCGACCATGTCTACAAACTCGGGGAAGCTGTCGTAATCGATGACGACGTAGTAGAGTATCGGCAGGCCGAGATATTTCTCGACCGTCGCCTTTAGCAGGTCGGGGCCGCCGTAGGCGAAGGCGTGATTAAGCTTCTGCGTGCCGTGGTGCGGAATCTGCACGCGGGTATCGCGCGGCAGCGAGATTACGCGCATATTCTTGTCGTCGATATCGATAGTGACGAAGAGAATCGTGTCGGAGCGCCGCGACCCCTCAACATTGTCTTCGCCCATAACGAGGATGTTGAACCTCCCCTGCTCTTTCAGCAGCGCGGCGTAACTGTCATTCTCCTTCTTCTGGCTTTCGTTTTCAAACGCCTTGAGTATGTCGGCCTGCGATGTGTGCCACGCAAAATAGAACCGCAGCCCGGCGCCGCCGAAGATGGCAACAAGTCCGCAAATTATTATTAAAATAATAGTTCTTGAACGTCTCAAAAGTATTTCCTCCGTCTAGTTCTTATACAGGGATTTTTTTCTAATGAACTGTTCCACCGCGGATGGAACCATGAAGCGGATACTTCTGCCGTTTTTAATGCGCTCACGCAGCTCGGTGCTCGATATCGCCAGCAGCGGTATCTCAAGGGGGATTATTCTGTTGCGCAGTTCGCCCGGCAGCTCTTCCATCCTCTTGTGCGTATAGCCGTAGCGGCTGACCGCGACAAACTTGCACATATCCATGATCTCTTCCGGATTCTTCCAAGAGACGATATCCAGAACGGCGTCCAGTCCCGTGATAAAGTAAAATTCCACTCCCGCGTACTCGGGCATCGTGCGCAGCGTCCGCAGCGTGTCTATCGTGTAGCTGCTCCCTACCCTGTCGATCTCCACGCGTGAGACCTTAAAATAAGGACAGCCTACCGTGGCAAACTCCGTCATCATATAACGGTCTTCAGCGGAGGTTACCCGCTGGTTTGCCTTGTGCGGCGGCTGCCCGGTAGGGACGAATATGACCTCGGAAAGTCCGAAGGCTGCGTGAGCCTCGTCCGCGGCCAGCAGGTGGCCGTTGTGAATCGGGTCAAAGGTTCCCCCCATGATACCTATTCTGCGGTTTTCCTCGGTCATATCAATGCTCCTATTTATTATTTGTTCTTATCTTCTTCTAAGCCGTCATTCTCGGAGGCCTCTTCGGCATCGTCCGTCTCAGGTAATGGCGTTACGTCCTCAGAGGACTCTTCGGCTTCGCTCTCAACAAGCTCGTCCGGCTCGTCGTCATCGGGAAGCTCGTCGGGGTAATAATCGGGATAGAAATCGAAATCCTTATACCCGATGCTTACCGTATCGCCGGGCACGGCGCCCGCCGCCTCAAGAAGCTCCTCCACCTTATATTTGCGCAGCAGCCGCGTAAAGCGCGCCACATTCTCTTCCTGACTGAAATCATAACGCTCGACGGCCTTTTCCAGCTGGCGGTGCATTACCCGGTAACCGCCGCCGTGCAGCGTGATGATCTGGATCCTATTGCGCTTGCGGAGCGGCGTCTTCTCCGGAACCCTCTCTTCGAGGGCGTAGAGCCGGACATTGCTCTCGGGCCGCGGATGATCCTTTACAAACTTGATTACCTCCTTGACGAGTTCGGGTATCCCCTCCTCCGTCAGGGCGCTTGCCGTGATCATAAGGATATTCTTTTCCTTAAAATAGGCGGCCAGCCTCTCCGTGAGCTCCCTTATAAGCTCCTCCTCTACCTCGTCGAGTTTGTTCGCAACGACGAAATAGGGGCGCTTTTCCAGCTCAGGGTCGTACTTCTCCATTTCCTGGCGCACGACCGTAAAATCTTGGATTATTGTATCATAATCGCCGCTTTCGAGACTTAAAACATGTACGAGAAGCCTCGTACGGTCCACATGCCGCAGAAACTCAAGACCGAGCCCCTTATTCATATGGGCCCCCTCGATCAGCCCCGGGATGTCGGCGATGACGATACGTTCGTCGCCGGTGTTGAGCACGCCGAGGTTTGGTGAGAGCGTCGTAAAGGGATAATTGGCAATTTTTGGCTGCGCGTTGGAGATGGCGGCCAAGATGCTGGACTTGCCCACATTTGGCAGCCCGACAAGGCCGACGTCCGCGATAAGCCGCAGTTCAAGGTGCAGCATCACCTCTTCGCCAAGATCGCCCTGTTCGCAAAAGCGCGGAGCCTTGCGTGCCGAGCTGGCGAAATATCGGTTTCCCCGACCGCCGCGTCCGCCGCGTGCCGCGACGAAACGGTCGTGTGGTTCCACAAGGTCGGCGTAGCCCTCCCCTGTCTCCGCGTCATAGATAACCGTGCCGCAGGGGACATAGATCACCTTATCCTCGCCGGCGGGGCCGTTTCTCGCGGCGCCCTTGCCGTGTCCGCCGTTCTCGCCTCTAATATGGTGCATATATTCAAGGTCCGCGAGTGTCTGCAGGTTGTTGGTAGCCTCGAAAATAACGCTGCCGCCGCGCCCGCCGTTGCCGCCGTCCGGGCCGCCGTTGGGTTTGAAGCGTTCGCGCAGGAAGCTCATGCAGCCATTGCCGCCGCGTCCCGCCTTAATAGACATTCGCAGAGAATCGACAAATTTCATATTTTCACCTCATTTCAAAAAATAACCATTACATTACCGCTCCGCTGATAATGGACAGAAAGCCGAAATCTTGATTTCGCGCGGACAGAGGCAAGCAGCTCCATCAGACGTGTCATTTATACGCCTGATCCACATGCGAAGGTTGTCCGTGACTTACAGGTGGGATGGGAAATCTTTGCTTTCCACAACAGGATCTGGTTTGTCCGTCGGAGTGTATATGACCGCTGGTTTTCCATCTAAAAAACGGGGGCCTGCTCTATGAGGGCCCCCGAAAAATTCTGATGCCACTGATTAGATCTTCAAAGATTGACTGTATAATCAGTGATTCTCTGGATTTAGTTAAAGTGTTTCCGGCTCGATCGTGACGTACTTGCGGTTTGCCTTTGTCTGGAAGCGGACCTTGCCGGGGACCAGCGCAAAAATCGTGAAATCACGGCCAAGGCCTGTGTGCTGTCCGGGGTGGTACTTTGTCCCCCTCTGACGGACGATGATCGTTCCCGCGTTTACAAAAGAACCGTCTCCGCGCTTGATGCCAAGATACTTAGGCTGACTGTCGCGGCCGTTGGTTGAACTTCCTTGCCCTTTTTTATGTGCCATAACTCAATATCCCCCTTGCGTAAAAACTAACCGTTGATTGCTTCGATCTGAACGAGCGTGTACTGCTGGCGGTGACCGCGGAACTTGCGGTAGTTCTTCTTTCTGCGGTACTTGAAGACGATGACCTTGTCATCCTTGCCGCTCTCGAGAATCTTCGCCGTTACCGTAGCTCCCTCAACATAAGGAGCGCCAACCACTGCGCCTTCGTCTTTGCCGAGGAGAATAACCTTGTCAAATTCTACCTGTGCTCCGTCTTCAGCGTGGATCTTCTCCAACCTGAACTTGTCGCCTGCCGCGACCCTGTACTGCTTTCCGCCCTGCTCGATTACTGCGTACATTCTATAAATTCCCTCCTCCGCTGTGTGTCAGGCAGCCAAATGACATTTTAAAGCCCGCACCAAGCGTATTCTAAAACTTGACAAGTATAGAGATAAAAAAGAGCCGTGTCAAGGGCGCGTCCGGGTTTTGTGCTTGCCCTTTTGTCCGCACCGCAGAAAAATCTTTTTTCGACATTACCACATCTATTGGATTGTTGCTCTTATTATATGGCTTATTCATTGCCGGTTCTCTATCTAAAGTTCATACAATACCATTGTATGGGCTAAATAATCATGTAGACAACGTTTTTTCTTTCCAAATATCAATAAATAATTAATTAAACATATGTAATTTAAAAGAGTTATGTGCAAAAAATAGTAATTTAGATAATCAATAAGAAATACAACACAGACAAATAAAATGTGCCTTATTATGAAAACGTTAAAAAGTGATGGAATCTTGTTTTGTGTTGTAACGATGCGTATCCTTAAGATTTTTTCCCCTATTGTTTGTCCTTTAATTAAAAATTTATAATTACAAAGAAAATATATAAAAAATGCGCTAATAGCTAAATACAATCTTTCTAATGAGTAGGCGGATACTAAATTATTTCCAAACAAGACTTTGTTTAACGTGAGGAAAATTACAACATATATTAGAATATCAATACTAGCGGCAATAAAACGTCTTGATCGGGATGCTAATTTATCTCGAGGTACAGCATCAACGCTCTTGATTTTATCTATATTACTTATTACTTGATTTTTCATTTTAATACCATTTCCATACATTATTGGAACCCCCAACAGTCAAATTAGTGTCTTACGTTAATTCTTTCCTATTCTGCATCGATAAAATAAAACAGCCGTCTGTCTGATTTCCACATCATCTCGTCTAATGAATCTACGGCTCTACAGTTGTTTGTTTCGAGGTCTCTCCGTGTGCCTATGCTTCGTTAAATGTTACGTTTATAGACATGCTTCAGTCTTCTCTGTACTTTGTTGCATTTAGATTCAGCGAGCTGCTTATAAAACCTATATAAGTAAGATCAAAAAGAAAATCCTCTACATAAAGAAAGGTCATCATAGAACAAAAAAGAGAGTGTAATGCAACTTTTGTATAAGATACAGGAACATTAATACTCTCAAACATGAAAAGCCCAAATACTGCACATGAGAGAACAATTGGGTGATGTCCATACTGCATTGCGGTGATATAAGTATCCATTCTGGAGCTTGATAAACTGTCGCCGCGCAAAAACTTATCTTCAATTATCGACCGTCCATAGGGATGTCTAAAGTAGTTTCGGTAATTCATAATTGGTGTACTGATAACAATGAAGAAAGTAAAATACCTTACCATTGGTACTCCACCACTGGAGCTGGGTAAATAATATATCAGTGGAATAGTCAGGCAGTACAATACAAACAGGAGACAGATTCTTTCATCTCTGTATTTACGAAACAGGAAATAACCGACGCCCCCGAGAATTACCAGAAAGATCACCGTGATTTTCAGTTTGACTGGAGGGAAAAATGAGAACACACAATAAATATACCATGCGCCAATTATAGAAATCATAGGAAAAAGAGTTATTGTACGTCTTTCTGATGTGTAAGCACATGCATGTTTGTAGGTAAAATAAACCACCGATATCAGAATAATGGTTGGTAGCAAATTAAATGGAAATGAAATTCTAGAGGCGATCACAAGATATGTGAGGAAAATAATTATAATATTATATGAAAAAGTAAAGCGGAATTTTTTCCATACCTCTTCTTCCGTCATTGCGAAATCCGCTCTTCTCTGCCGTGAGTTCTCCACTTGTGCCGCCACCTTATCCTGGTATAGATGAGCAAACGTTAATGCTCCGTGATCCAGATATTCAAATGAGGCAGCTGGCTGTCATAACTCGTGCAGAGAGTTTTCAGACCCTATAGCTTTGCGTCGCCGTCTTTGGACGGGTTTGCCTTTGACTCTGTTGTCCGTATAAAAAGATACTCTTGTGTCCTTTAACACTGGCGTTTTTATTCTTAATTATTCGTGGATCGATTGAGATGATAATATAGTAGTTGTTATTTTGTGTCAATTAGTCTAAAGATTCCATCTTCGTTTCTAGGCAACGCGCAGTCCCCTAACAGAAACATTGAGCAGCCCGTGATGCCGGGTGGCGGCATTTTTCGCTTTCACATGACAGCGGCAGGCCTCGGTGAACATTTATAGGAGGAAAATCATGTTTATTTTCTTAATATCTAAGATAATTTACGGCGAACGTTGTGAAATCGCAAAAAATGACGCTGCCCGGCAGCACGAACGTTGACGGCTGACTCATGAGTTTGCCCCCTGCACAAACACTTGAAAGCCTGTTGTTGATGCCTATGCCGCCGGACGGCGTCATTCACAGCGTTCATGGTGCACGGCAGGATTACAAAAACTGCCGTTTTATATAATCGGCACGTTTATATGCGCCCAATTCCTCATAAAGCGACACGGCGTTATTGGCGTAGTATTCGTATGGCATTTTTAAATGATTCAATAATTCTCTCTTATGTCTTACATCTGAGAATTTTACGACATACGCTTTTGACATTTCATGAACTGCGCGCCAGCTTTTTCTTCCCGATGTGATAAGAAAGTCAGCATTTTTTAACGATCTGACGGCACTGGCTATATCTCTTTCCCACACGTCGTCGATAGCTTTCAGACTGTAAAGCACAGGTGTACAGCAGCCTCCGCGGGAACTTTCGAACGATAAGGTACTTTCTTTGATATGCCTATGGAATAACGCGTTGTCACCAAGCCCCAGCGCAGCGTCGGCTGCATGTGCCTGAAAGTGGCTCTGTCCGCTAAATAGTCCCCTTTCCCTGCATAAAGCCGTACAATATTCAAACTCTTTTTTTGCAAATTCGTCGTCTCCGCGCCATTGGTGGATCTCTCCAATATAACAATGCGGCGCGAGACGGTTCAATGTATAAAATTTCTTCTCACACTCTAATTTTTCAAAGATTTTGACTGATTCTCTAAATACCGTAATTGCTGTGTCGTAGTCGCGTTCGATCATGTACGCGGTGCCAATGAAACGAAGCGCAAGCCCTATATGCTTATCCTTGCCTTTCTTTTTCGCATGATGTAGTATCTCTTTCGCTGTTTTTTTCAAAGCGTCGGCATTGTCGGTTTGTAGGTGTTGATAACCTGTGTTTTCAAGACAATGAAGCGATATTTCTAAAAGACCATCCTGTTCAGCCAGCCTGGAGGCAAGATTTGTCACGTTTATTCCCGCCGTATATTCCCCCCAGCTGATTAAATAACATCCATACATCGCATAGTAGGAGGCTTTTAATCTACGCAGTAAACGAGCGTCGCCTATGGCGCTTTCGCCGCATCTTTCAAATACTTGCGTGACGGCCTTGAATTTTTCTTCGGTGTCAATTTTATTGCTGAAAGGCATAGAACACTCTAAAAGAACCCCGTCCTCTATCAAGGGGAAAAGTATATGGTTAAGATTAAGGTCAAAGTAAATTTCCTCAAGACGCTGTTCCAACAACTTTACATCTTCTCCCGCTATTTTGTAATGATAACATAAAGTTGCCGATAATTCAGGTTTCCATATGTGTGGATAATATTTTGCAGACAGGAATTTTGCGATACTTTTGTGAAGGTATATCCTCTTAAAACCAGAAAGGGAACGATATACACTTTCTTTAATGTTTTCATGAGAAAAGTCTACAAAGAACCTGCCGTCGCTTTCAATTTCACGTATCATATCTCTGCAAAGCAGATCGGACAACGGCTCGTAGATATTTTCACACGGCATAGAAAGCGCTGCCGCGATGTTTTCCGCAGACGCCGGTCCGCCGAATACGGAAAGGCACGACAATATATCACGCTGTAGCACGCTGAGCTCTTCGAAGCGGCTCATTATCAGTTTATCAAGAGCTACTGAACAGTCCGCTTCCGCATGGTCTCTAACTTTTCTTACCATTTCCGCAAGTAATAACGGGATTCCCTCGCTTTTATCAAAGAAATAATCTTCGTTTCTCTTTTCTAATATATCTTCTTTCAAAAAATAACGACAATAGCTGACTGTCTCATCTTTGGAAAAAGGCGGCAGAGGTATGTCCATAAGGCAATGATGAAACTCGATTTTGATGTTATAAAGAAATTTTATTATCGTATCAGAAAATTCAGGGCGGCTCGTAAAAAAGAAGATCGCAGGAAGCCGCAACTTCATAATGAAGATACGCAATAGAGCCAACGAATGTTCGTCGTACCAATGCAGATCTTCAAAAATCAACATAAGCCGCTTTCCCGCGCATAGTCTATTAACGAGCATGGCGAGCGTATGTCCGACAGCGAATATTTCACGCTCTGGAGAAAGCGGGGCTCCACGGATCTGCATATTATCCGGCAGGTCGTAGAAATAACGGGACAATATTGCGATAGAGTCCCCTCCTATCGATAAAGCGCGGTCATTATATTTTTTGGTAATTTGACGTACAAACTCATTCCATGAGGAATATCGGAATCTTTCTCCCACAGGTAATGGGAGGGTGCTGAATAATTCGACATTTTCGTCCTTAAGCAGCTTTACAGCCCTATTGACGAGTGTTGTTTTGCCAATACCGGCCTCTCCGTATATACAACAGAACAACATCTCGCCGCTATACCTGGAAGCGTTGCCGATAATTTCATTGATTTCACAATTACGTCCATAAAAGAAATTATTCATATGCAACGCATTTCCGTCTGAATCAGCCAGCAGCTTTTGAGCTGATTGACGCAAATGGGCGTCGGGGGCAACGCCATCTTCCTCCAGTCGTTCGCAGAAAGTCCTGTAAAGAGACAGCGCTTTGGATGGCGTCTTCATACTAATATAGCAACGCATCAATAGGAGTAATGTATCTTCATCAAATGGCTCAAGTTTAAGAATGGCCGATAGCGTTTCCGCCTTCATACTCTCCGGACCAGCCGTATAAATAGAGCTCCTTTCTTTTAAATATTTGACAACTTTATCTTTGATATCCTTTTTTGTATAACGCAGCCACTCGTCAAACTCGGGAGATGACGGCAGCTCAAGGTTTTTTAGCGGCTCTTCAAATATTACCGTTGGTAAGGTGCATTCCGCCGGAAGCGCGCATAGTTCTTCAACATCGGTTATAAAACAGCATAATGAAAGCTCTCTGCCGCAGGAGCAAAAGTTTTGCGGCAGAATTTTTTTTAGCTGATAAACCGCATTACGGATATTTCCCGCCGCCTCGCGCTCTCCCTTGTCCCCCCAAAGCAGCCCGGCTATTTTCTCTCTTGAAGAGATTCCCTCCAGGGCGATATAAAACAAAAGGGCCTCTGCTTTTTTAAACGGCAGGGTAAGCTCTTCTCCGTTTTTTTCAATGCGGGCTTTTCCAAGTAAATGGAATTTAAGAATGTCTTGTTTGTCCAAAGGGCGCTCCATTCTCTGCGTTGATACGCAGATAATTTTTATTTATTCCAGATTTGATAAAATGTATCAAAAAAATCATAAAATATGCGTAAAAAATAAAAATAAACGAACTTTGTTTATAAAACAACCCTTGTGATCTTGGTCTGATTTTATATGTATTTTACGCTTAATCTATATACTTGCAAACAACAAAGACAGATTATCTGTTAGTCAGCCATCATTTATTAATACTATGAGAACGAAAATATTGAGGAGGTATGGTTATGCATAATTTCGCAAATATCCCTAAAATGGTACAGTTGGCCGATGAGTCGTTTGAGAAAATAAAAAGATCAGGGCTGTCAGGTGTAACGGGGAAAGATATTGGCAGAGAGATGATGCGGATGAAAAACGGGCATGTTTTCATGAATATGTCCAGCTGCAGTTATTTAGGATTAAATGATTTTCCCACAGTTAAACAGGGTTTGCTGGACGGTCTTGAAGAGGCGGGCGGTATCCAAATAGCGGCAGCCCCATTAAGGGTCCGTTTAGCTATCGTAGATGAAGTAAATGAAGAATTCGGAAACTTTATGGGCTGCAACGCATTTATGACATGGACGTGTTCGTTAGCCTCCTTCGGAATCCTCCCACTGCTGGCCGCCGGGCTTTTTACCGGTAATAAGCCGCCGGTCATGGTCTATGATAAAAATGCACACTTTTGTATGAATTACATGAAGGCGGCCTGTGCTGACGAGACGGAGGTGATCACTATCAACCACAATGACATGGCGGCGCTGGAAAAAATATGCAAAACTAAAAACCCTGTCGTGTATCTTTGTGAAAGTCTTTATAGCACGGGTGGCGTCACATGCCTGGATGAAATACTGCGGCTGCAAGAAAAATATGGTATGTATATTTTGATCGACGAAGCTCACGGACTCTCCGTTGTTGGTAAGAACGGAAAGGGACTGTTAATCGATAAACTTGGAGCACTAAACGATAGATCGTTTTTTATCGCTTCATTAGAAAAGGGATTTGGCGCCCACGGCGGAGGCGTTATTTTGTTTTCTGACAAAAAATTACTCGATATAATTGAAAGATACGGAGGTCCGCTCGAATGGAGCGCTCCCGTTCCTTCGATGATCTGTGGTTCTACACGAGCCTGTCTGAAACTTCATGCTGACGGTACTGTCGATAATTTACAAAAGATATTGCATGAGAAGGTCAGACTTTTTGACCAGCTTATGGATATCAAAGAGAGCGACCTTTGGAGCGCGGTTAGAGTTATCAAATACCCTGACGAAGACGAACTGTTTTATACTGGCATTCGCCTGTTTGAAGAAGGGTTCTATACCTCGACTGTTGCCTTCCCGACCGTAAAAGGAGGCAATTCAGGATTACACATAATGTTACGTGCTAATATGGAAGATGAAGAACTGAGAAAGTTTGCCGGCCTTCTGAAGCTTATAAAATTAGAATGGGCCGATAGGAAGAGGAAATGAGGTACTCTATTATTTTTGTCATATTAATAGCGGTTTCGTCCATCATGATAGAGGATTCCACGGCTCGCTATCCACTATGGTTTTCGATATTTTTTAATACTCTTATGACCGTGGTGATCTTTAATCTAATGTGTATAAAAAAGATCAAAGAGACTTACGCGGCATGTGTCAAATATAAGGGTGTTGCGCTGCGGATGATGCTGTTTACTTTGTTGATCTATACGCTCTGTTTTTTCAGTACTGAGATGGTGGGGGCATCCAATTACAACTCTTTTTATTTTGCAGGCAGTGCGCTGCTTGGCTATTGGTTTCTAAAGGCGGAAAGGGAAAAACGCCGGGTAAATGTCCGAATGTCTGTTGTTTTGCTGATACTTTGCGTTGCCTATGGCGCTTACTTGTGTTTTTCTGCACGGAGCGTAACCACGTGCTCCTTAGGAATATTATGGGCCGTTACCGGCAGCGTCAGCGGTTATTTTTATGCCGTTGATTCCTCCCGATTTGCACAGCTGGCGGGAACTTCAGCAAACCAGATACTCGCGCTGCGTTTTGACCTGCTGCTGCTATTCTCCTTATTTATGCTGCCGAAAGATACTATGCAGCTTGTCAATTCGCGGAGTATGCTCTACATGTTTGTTTTAGCGTTGACCGGCACTGCATTGCCGGTCTATTTCCTGCAAAGGGGTATTAATGTTATAGGAGCGGAGGTAAACGGGATAATCGTTGCGTTTATCCCGTTTCTGACGATGATTCTGTCGGTGATATTCTACAGGGTGTTCGACCTTAATGAATCTGGTTTTGTGATAATACTGACGGCGTTGCTTATTTTGCCGTTATTCCCCTATGGGAAGATCAAAAGATGTAAATTTGTGAACAGGAACGGAAAACTGTTGTAATATCGACATTCCCTCAGCAAGAACAGAAAAGCACCGGCTCTTCTCGCTGGGGGAATGTGCATATTGATGCAAAATCACATAAATTATCGTAATGGGCACATATTCTGTCTACTCACAGTCAGCGCTCTATACGATGTCTAGGGCTGTTTTTCTCTTTGGCGCGGGGAATTCGCGGTCGATGAGACGGAGCTCTTCTTCCGTCAGGGTTATGCCGCCCGCCGCCGCGTTGCTCAGCGCGTGTTGTTTTTGTCCGCTGCGGGGAATGGCGATCACGTTTCCGCTGCGGATGGCGAAGGCGAGGAGTATTTGCGCGACGGTGGCGTCATGGTTTGCGGCGATCTTGCTGAGCGTCCCGCTGCCGTAGAGTCCGCGGTGCAGGCCGCCGCCCTGCGCCAGCGGACAGTAGCCCATCACGGGGATGCGGCGCTCCGTCAGCCACGGAAGCAGGGAGTATTCAATGCCGCGCGAGGCTATGTGATAGAGCACCTGGTTCGCGGCGCAGTTTTTTCCGCCGGGGACGTTCCACAGCTCCCGCATGTCGTCAGTGTCGAAATTGGAGACGCCCCAGCGGCGAATCAGGCCCCTCTTTTTCAGCTCTTCCATACAGGCGGCCGTCTCTTCCAGAGGCACGGGGCCCCGCCAGTGCAGCAGGTATAGGTCAAGGTAGGTCGTGCCCATGCGCTCGAGGCTTGCCTCGCAGCTTTTGAAGATGCGCTCCCGCCCCGCGTTGTGCGGATAGACTTTGGAGACTAGGAACAGTCTTTCTCGGTCAAGCTCTCTTACCGCCTGCCCCACGAGCCTCTCGGCTCTGCCCTCTCCGTACATCTCCGCGGTGTCGATCAGGGTCATACCCGCCTCTACGCCCGCGATCAGCGCCTCTTTTTCCTGTTCAGCCTTTTCTTTATGGTCTCCGAGAAACCATGTGCCCTGTCCGATGGCGGGGACTGTTTCACCGTCGGGAAAGCGAATCTGTCTGTCCATAGAATTTACCTCTCAAGTTTATATGATAGCGAAGCCGTTATTGTTCCCCGCCGCTGTTTTCCAGCAGCGCTTTCGCGTGTTCCAAGGCCTCGTAGGAGCTTTCGTCGCCGGAGAGCATTCTTGCGATTTCGCGTTCGCGCGCCTCTCCCGCTACCTCCGTTATTTCGGTGTTTTCTCCATCTCTTTTGACGACGAAGTGCTGATCGGCCATCGCGGCGATGGTCGCCTGGTGGGTTATCAGTATCGTGCAGCAGCGGCGTGAGAGTTGGCGCAGTTTGCAGCCGGCGAAGAGCGCGGTTTTGCCGCCGAGCCCCGCCTCCACTTCGTCGAATACCAATGTTCCGGGCAGTTTGTCGTCGCCTACGGAAAGCTGTAACGCTATAAGTAAGCGCGAAA
>NZ_JAJBUX010000097.1 GCF_020860125.1 Cloacibacillus sp.
GATATATATTATATATAATATATAATATTTTTACAAGTTGAGAGAGAGAACTTGTAAGGATCAAAAAGGTACCCAAACTGCTTTTTTCCACCCGAACAATGATTTTTAGAATAAAAAGGAGGCTGTAGAACAGGTTTTTGTATGTTTTATTGTCAATTTTTTAAAAAAATTAGGGAGGGATTTTTATGAATGAAGCATTAGCAGGTCCGTCATACGCAATAGCGATAGTGGTGTATCTTTTGGTCATGATTGCAGTAGGCTGTTATTTTGGTAAAAAGGCGCGCGATGATAAAGACGGCTTTCTTCTCGCCGGACGTGAACTTCCTAAAATCGTCCTTGTCGGTACGCTGCTTGCGACCTGGTTCGGCGGAGGCACCGTGGTCGGAGGAGCGGACTTTGTATATAAGACCGGTCCGTGGGCCGGTATCTTTTTCTTCATCGGCGCGCCGCTTGGCGCCCTTGTTCTGATGGGGCTTGCGCCGAAGATCCGCGAGCTGGCGAAGTATACCGTCCCGGAGATCCTGGAGCAGACATACGGTCCACATACAAGGCTGCTTGCCTCTATCTGCATTCTGCTGGCCTATACCGGGATCGTCTCATATAATTTTACCGGAGCGGCATATATCGTAAATATCGTTATCGGCTTTGACCAGTCATATTCCGTTATTATCGCGGCCGCGATAATGGTGCTGCTGGCCATCACCGCCGGCATGAACTCCGTCGCCTGGACGGATGCCCTGAGCGCGGCGCTGATTTTCTTTGGCATGGGCTTCGGACTTTATTTCGCGGCCTCTTCCGCCGGCGGATATGCGGCGACCTATGCCGCTCTCTCCCCTTCCCAGGCCAGTGTGTCGGGGGGACTCACCTGGACGCAGCTTGCGGGATACAGCCTGCCCCTCTTCTTCCTCTACATGGGCGACCAGAACCAGCTTCAGCGCTACGCATGTGCCAAGACGCCGGCGGAGGCGCGCAAATCTGCTCAGATGCTCTTCTGTGGGATGTGCGTCGTCATCTTCCTTGTGCTCAGCTACTGCATGTTCGCCGTTAAGCTGATGCCCAACATCAACGGCAATACGGCTGTAATGCGCATGGCGATCAACTATGTTCCCTTCATTTTCGGAGCTCCGATCCTTTGCGCCTGCGTAGCCTTCCTTGTTACGACTGGTGACTCTTTTATACTTTCGGCTTCGACAAACATAATGATAGATATTGTACAGAAATATTTCAAACCTGATATGACGGATAAGGAGCTTGTCAGAGGCACACGTATAACGATCGTCTGTGTCGGCATCTTCTCCTATGTCATGGCGGTATTTTTCCCCAGTGTCTTGAAGATGCAGATGTATTCCTATTCGATATACGGAGCCGGTGTGACGATTCCGCTGCTTGGAGCATTTTTCTGGAAAAAGGCCAGCCCCGGGGGTGGCATGGCCTCCGTCGTGACTGGCGGCGCGGCGATTCTTGCCTGGGACCTCTTCCTTAACCGGCCGATGGGCCTTAACGGAATCATCATCGCCGTCCCTCTTGCCACTGTGGCCCTTGTTGTATTCAGCCTCCTGTTCCCCAAAAAAACCGGCGCCATAGACAGTGCAGCGAACATTGATATGGAGGCGGCCGAATGATCACCGTCTTTGAGAATGCCCTTCTGCTTGACTGTACAGGCGCTGAACCTGCCGAAAATAGCTGGCTGACGGTGGATGATGGCGTCATCAAGGAGATAGGAAGCGGAAAAGCGCCTGTCTTCAGAGAGGCGGAAGTCGTAAACTGCAAGAGCAACACCCTGATGCCAGGCCTCATCGACGCACATATCCACCTGAACCTCTTTGATGACAACCTCGCTGAGATCCCACGCAGAGACTATC
This sequence comes from Cloacibacillus sp., assembly GCF_020860125.1. Lineage (NCBI taxonomy): Bacteria > Thermotogati > Synergistota > Synergistia > Synergistales > Synergistaceae > Cloacibacillus > Cloacibacillus sp. The sequence continues at coordinate 1,863 of NZ_JAJBUX010000097.1, forward strand.
CGGCGATGCACTTTGTGAAATGTCTGCAGGTGTTGAAGGATACAGGTGAGCAGGGATTCACCACCGTTCGCGACGCTGGTGGGGCCGACGCCGGCTTTCGGGTCGCCGTTGAAAGAGGGCTTGTTCCGGGACCGAAAATTTCCGTGTCCGGCACCTCCATCTGCCAGACCGGCGGTCACTCCGATGTCAGGCTGTCGACTGAGGTCGCCGCACCGATGCTATCCCCGATTCCCATAGGCTGTGTGGCGGACGGAGTGGCAGAGGTCCAAAAGGCGGCGAGGGAACAGCTACGGCGCGGAGCCGACCATCTGAAGGTGATGGCTGGAGGCGGCTGCGGCAGCCCCGCGGATGAGCCGGATACCACTCAGTATTCCTTGGATGAGCTTAAAGCGGTCGTTGCCGAAGCCTCTGCGGTCAAAAAGGTCGTTCTTGCACACACTTACTCCAACAGCAGCATGCGCCTCTGCGCGGAGGCCGGCGTCTACAGTATGGAACACGGCAACTATCTGGACAGGGCCACGGCGCAGGTATTGAAGGAGAAAGACTGCTGGCTGGTTCCCACTCTTTCGACCTATTTCTATATGTCCGAACATGGAGAAGAGCTGGGGATACCATCCTATTTCCTGAGAAAAATGAAGCAGGTACGCGAGTCGGCCCTGGAGGCGGTCCACAACGCGATGGAGACCGGTGTCAAAATTGGATCCGGCTGCGACATGGTAGGTTCCGGTCAGCCTTACAAAGCTATGGAGCTTGAGCTCAAGGCAAGGGTGATGGGGCCGATGGGAGCTATCCTCAGCGCTACGAGGGAAAATTCTAAGCTGATGAAGAGGGAGAAACAAATTGGCACGCTCGAGGCGGGAAAATGTGCCGATATACTTCTTGTAAATGGCAACCCGCTGAATGACGTTGCCCTCTTCCAAAACAGGGAGAACCTGTTTGTCATCATGCAAGACGGCTGCTTTGTTAAGAAAAAGCTATAAAGAGCCATATTTTAGTTAAAAAATAAAAAAAGAAGAGGGTTTATGGAAAATATCTTGGCAAAAAAGGAGAATGATGCCACAATATCAGTAAATTTCGACAATTAAACCTGC
>NZ_JAJBUX010000098.1 GCF_020860125.1 Cloacibacillus sp.
ACAGAAGCGGCGCTATTCTCTTAATGGGACGGTATTGCGGCAGGGAGCAGAACGAAAATATCCTGTCAGAATAGGGAAAAGAAGGGAGAAAATGTGATGTTCAGCAATCGTAGGTCAATAATTATTTTTACACTAATAATTTCGTTGTCGTGTTTCAATTATTGCTGTAACAATGCGGAAGCAACGCCAATATCCGAATCGGAGGTTAATATTGCCGTCACGAACTGGCTCCAGGAGACTGAGAACCACTTCGGTGAAAGTTTAGGATCAAATATCGATAAAATAAAGTTATATCGTGGGGGGATACATGGAAATATCGGGTATTACCTAGTTATTTTAGACCCAAATGGGTGGGTGATATTGCCAGCCGATGATGAATTCTGGCCAATCCAAACTTTTGGGCCAGGAGTGATGTCAGAAGAAATTTTTGAAAGCACCTTGTGGTACAAGATTGTATGTTTCAATTCCAACGCCGTTATGTTGCGTAATGGAGGTTCAGCGAACAACAATGTGGCCTCGTCCACGGAGGAAGGGACTGTAGAAATGGCAAAAAATAAGGCCCGTTGGAAATCACTGGAAAGTTCCAATAAAAGCACAAACACCAATTCGCTGAACAGATCAATCAGTACGACGGGGCTGACTTCTTCCGCTGATATCCGGGTAGCGCCACTCATGGGAAGAGAGCGCTATTGGGGACAGGGATATCCGTTTAATGTATTAAATAAACATAGTGAGATAACTAAATACATGGTAAGTAATGATCAATTTGGGGGAACGAGCATCAGCGAACGTGAATATTTAGTGGGCTGTACATCTCTTTCAGTCGGACAGACAATGTATAATATCTTAACAAAAAAATATCCCGCAAGTGTTGGCAACGGGATAAGTCTTAATGTTAATCCAACATCTATTCAAGATTTTCACATTGAACGAAAATATAGTAATTCAGCCGATGCACCTATTGAAATAAAAAAATTTAATTTTCCAGAAATCAATTTAGCTAAAACATATGATTGGCAAAGTATGTCGAATTTCTTGCTTACTGAATCTCCAAGCTTGTCTGGTAAGCAATATATTGCTAATCTACAAGATTCAGACATAACAACTGCCAGTACAAAGATCGCCCCATTATTGAGAGACATTAGCATATTAATACCAAAATATACTTTCAAAAATTACAGTGTTGTAAGTACAGAAACACCATATAACCTAATGTCAAGTACTGGAAATCTCGGGTCAGATATTTTTTCCAAATATGGTTTTGTCTCTGCTTATCATTTACGCGTATATCAAATGCAAGATGGCAATCAAATGGCTGACACAATACTGCCAAGTGCAAGAAAATATTTGGTTAATACGAATTTAGATTTTGGTTTCCCCATCATAGCTGGATTTCACATAATAACCCCGACAGCTACAAGTGACGATGTGGGACATTCCGCACCTATTGACGGTTATGCATATGATACTTGGCAGAACAGTGAAAAAATCGATTACAGAGATACTTACTATCACGTCGTAACAGGGGGGTCGCAAAAGCAGACCAATCCCCCCTCAACTTTATGGGCAATTGACCCTGGAGCATGGACGTATGGACTTTTTGATAAGTTTAAACCAAATTTAAAAGAAACAGTAACATCATTAGCACTAAACGATTTAATTTTTAACATAATCCCATCTATCAATAATATCTCAGGTGATATAGACTATTCATCTAAGGGCATTGGAGATAAGATGGCGATTATAAGTGGTCGTATCTCAAAATTTCGTAAAACGTCGGAAGATATTGGGCTCCCACAAAAGAATATCGATATTGATGTTTATTGGGGCGGCGTGAAGCACTACACAATGAAGACAAATGAAAAAGGAATGTTCGCGGGGCTTGTGGCTACCGATTCATCATCAAATGAATTTATAATCAGGGCTCCAAACGCCGCAAAACTTTTTTTACCAGATCCTCTTTGGAAAGAAAGCATCCCTAAAAACGGTACCGGAAATGTCACAAATGAACAAATTATGATGGGAGTAGGAAACCGCTGGTTGCCCAAATTAGGCTCGGTGAAAACCGGCGGAATAAAAATGACATACGAAACCTCCGCCGATCAGGTGGCGATGTTCGCGGCAAAAGGCAAAATTGAGAACGAGGATGTAGTGATCATTGATAAATCTGATTTGGCAACCGCCGATTTATCCTCTCTCGGTTCCGGCGTCCTCTTTATCGGTTCCGACCCTGCCTTTGACTACAACGGCAACTACGACACGGACACCGTGATCAACGTTATGCAGTTTGTTCGTAATGGCGGCACCGTCGTTACCAGCGGCAAGAGCACGGCCTTCCCCGGGATGGTGGGATTCTCTAAAGGACTGCGTTTCTATTCTTTCTCTGGACTGCCCAAACCTTACGGAGCGACGAAATCTATCAGCACCAGGGTTTCCGCCTGGGCGAACCATATCAAACAGTACATGCACGGACAGGACACGTTCAATATGGTTTCCGCGCTTTCGGCCAGAGACCATTCCCTGATCAGCGACCCCGGCAATACCAGCGCGTTCGCTATCGGTACATATGTGTTTGAAAGCATGATATGGGGTCCTTGGGGGCCGGAACTGGATTATAACCTTACGTATGTCCCCGCCGGAACGACAATCGAATATGGAGATAACGGCGGCAAGCTTATCTATATCAACGGGGAATTTTCTCTTAACCATGCGGAGGGCGGACTGGCCAGGGATTTCGTGAATGCCTTGATCGATCCCATCCTCTTCAAGGCGGATGACGAGGAGAGCCTCTCTGACGCCGTCGGCGGTGAGTACGGCGCGCTCGGCGGACAGCCGGTTGCGATGAACAGCCTCAACCTAAAATCGGTCGTCTATAATAACGGCGTTACCGTAAACAATATCGCAACCAGCGACGATGTGAGCTTTGTCTTTACGGTAACAGACCGTATTGCCGACAGTTCGGCCCCGGACCTTGCAGTATCCGACGACGCGGTGCCAACTTTGATGGTCAGTCTTCGGAATCCGGCGGGCGAGGTTGTCGCCGCGAAACAAACGCCTACCTCGGCGGATAGTACTCTGGCCTTCGCCCTTTCGGGCGACGCCGCCGTGGCCGGAGAATGGAAGATGGTAGTGGAGAACGTCGACGGCTTTGACGGACGGCGCGTCGTGGTGGCGGCTTCTATTACGGGAGATTATGACATCGGCGACGCCGTCACGCTCCCGCCCTCTTCCAACGCCGCGATGGCGATGTATCCGCGCGGAGCCGCCGGCGATACTTTTAGTTACCAGCTTGACGACGGTACCATGACGCTGAGCGATACAGGCCTTAGAAAACTGGCGCTTGGCGCGCTGGTAAAGCCTGAATATCTTGATTTTGCCCGTGTCGACGACGACCTGGTGGTCCGTATCAAGGGCGGGCTCAACAAGATCAAGCTGCCGGGATGGTTCAAACGTATGGGCTCTGATTTCTTTGAGGTGACCTTCGCCGGAGGCCGGAAACTCAGTGGCCGCGAGGTGAAAAAATTAGCCGTTGTACGCGAACCGGAGATCGACATCACGCCGATAATGATAGAAGAGCGGCTGCGGGGTACCGACGGCCGCGACAGTCTCTCGGGGAAGACAAAGAACGCATTCCTCTTTGCCGGCAAAGGCGACGACGCCATCAGCGGCGGCAGCGGCGACAACGTCTATTATTACCGCAAGGGCGACGGCAATGACACGATAACGCTTGGAGATAAGAAGAATGTTCTGCGGTTCCATCTGGAGATCGAGCCGGAAGAGGTGACCGCGGCGAGAGATGGCGGCGACATGGTCTTTGACCTCGACGGCGGAAGCGTGAGGATAAAAGACTGGTTCCGGGGCTCAAAGCTTACAAGGATAGAGTTCCCCGGAGGCGTCGTCTGGGACGACCGTGACGCAGAGAAACTTGCCGCAGGCAAGAAGCTGACGCCACGTGAATATTACCTGGCTCCGCCCGCCGAGCCGAAAGCGGAAGGTCTGCCCGCCGGAACAGGCGGCGGCTGTAACAGCGGAATTCCGGTAGTTTCTCTGATGTCTGTGGCGGTTGGCTGGGCTGTAGTTCGCAGACGTAAACGATAGAGGGCTCTTGTAAAAAGATGATTTGTTTGTGATAGATGACAGCGTCTGGTTTCCATAGAGTCTAACTAAAATAGGAGGGGCGAAGTGTACGCCCCTCTTATTCAATGCAGTCTTATATTTTGAACATCTCCGTTACGCGTTCCAGGATGCCGTTCAGCTGCGCGATCGCGATGCCGTAGTTGGTGATGGGCACGCCGGCGGCCTGGGCTTCGACGATGCGGCTCATGAGCTGCTTGCGGTTGAACATGCAGCCGCCGCAGTGGAGTATCAGCGCGTAGTCGCCGAGGTTTTTCGGGAAGTCGAGGCCGGTGGCTATCTCTGTGACGAGCCCCTCTCCGGCTCTTTCGCGCAGCCAGCGTGGCAGTTTTTCGCGTCCGATGTCTTCGTTGAGCGGCGCGTGGGTGCAGGCCTCGGCGATGAGGACTTTATCCGTTGGTTTGAGCTTGTCTATCGCCCTCGCCCCCTCGACGAATACGGAGAGCTCGCCCTTGCTGCGGGCCATAATGATGGAGAACGAGGTGAGCGGCACCTCGCGTGGCAGCAGCGCATTGACGCGGCCGAAGACCTGCGAGTCGGTGACGACGAGCGCCGGCGGCTCTCTGAGCGCCGCGAGCATTTCGGGCAGCTGGTCGGCGGTGCAGGTGAGGGCCATGCCTTTGTGGTCGAGGATGTCGCGTATCACCTGTACCTGCGGCAGTATCAGGCGTCCCTTCGGAGCCTGGATGTCCTGCGGCGCGACGAGCACGACCGACGCGCCGGGGGCGAAGAGGTCGCCGGTCAGCGTCGGCGTCTCAAAGTCGGTGGGGGCGTTTTTGATGATCGCGGAGAGCAGGGCCGGACGGTATTTTTTGTCCAGCGCCGATACCGCCGTGAAGGGTATCCCAAATTCGGCCTCGAGCTCCGTCCTTATGGTCTCGGCCCTCTCCGGCGGGATCCTGTCTATCTGATTGAGTACGCCGATGACGGTTATTTTGCGGTCGCGCAGCTCCGCGAGCCATTTTTTCTCAAGCGCGAGCCCCTGTTTGGGGGCGGAGGCCTCCGCCGCGCCGACGACGAGCAGCGCGAGGTCGGTGCGGTTCATCATCTCTTTTGAGCGTTCGATGCGCAGCTCTCCGAGCTCCCCCGTGTCGTCAAGCCCCGCCGTGTCGATGACGGCGATCGGCCCGAGCGGCAGGAGTTCCATGCTCTTGATGACGGGGTCCGTAGTGGTGCCCGCGTATTCGGAGACGAGCGCGGTCTGCTGCGCCGTGACCATGTTGATGAGGCTTGACTTGCCAGCGTTGCGCCTGCCGTAGAAGGCGATGTGCAGCCGGTTCGCGCGCGGCGTATCCATAAGCGCCACTCTACCGCACCAGCTTCCTGACGTCGTCGATTTTCTTGCGCTGGAGGCCGTTGTCGAGCATGAATTTCTGTGTGCGCACCAACTCTTCGATGTCGGCTTTGCGTATCTGCGGGTCGAAGTCGTACCAGGGGTACATCGCCTCAACGCCGGCCATCGGCAGCCCGGTCTCTTTTTGGGTCATCTCTTTTGCCGCCAGCGGATTTTTCTTCATCCATTCGATGCTTTTTTTGTGTGTCTCCATGAAGGTCTCGACGGCTTTCGGGTATTCTTTGAGAAATTTTTCCGTCGTTGCGATCACGATGGTCGCGTCGACAAGCCCCTCGCCGTTTTTCAGCATTCTCGCGCTGGAGGCGAGGGTGTTATAGGCCGCCGGTCCCGCGAGCAGCGCCGCGTCGACGCTGCCCTTCGCGAGGGCGTTCGCGCCTGAGGGCAGGTCCATCTGTATAAACTGCACATCCTTGACCGTCATGCCCTCTTTTTCGAGAGCGGCGGCGAGCAGCTGGTGGAGTATCGTCCCCTTGGGGCCGGCCACCTTTTTGCCCTTGAGGTCGCGCACCGATTTTATCGCGGGGTCCTTTACCACGATCATGAAGGCTTTGGGCGCGCGGGAGTAGATGCCTACGATCTTTATGTCCAGCCCCTCGGAGGCGGCGAGCAGCGCCGAGGTGGCGCCGAGGCAGCTGGCGACGCCGATTTCGCCCGCCGCGAGCGCGGCGGTCTGCTTCGGTCCCTCCGTCAGTTCGGGGAAGGAGAGCGCCACGCCGGGATAGGCCGCCTCAAAGCTTTTGTTATACTTCGCGACGATCGATGGGACGTTGAGGGGGGCCTTCATATAGGTGATGGCGAGCTTCGCGGGATAGTCCGCCGCAAGCGCCCCCGCCGCGAATATCAATACCGCAAGTAATGCCGTGACGATTTTTTTCATTTTATCTTCGCTCCTTTTGAATAAGGTCATTTTTTAGACATGACGGCCTTGACGGTGACCGATTTTATCTTGCCGAGCTTTCCCGTCAGGGCGCTGATCTGGTCCGGCATGCCGTCGAGGACCACGGAGATGACGCTTACTCCGCGCTCCCTGTAGGGTATTCCGAGCCGTCCGACGATAAGGCTGCTGAAGTTGTGCAGCACCTCGTTCACTTCGCGCACGCTGCCCGGGTCTTCGACGATCACCGCCGCGACCCCGATCCTGTTTTCCTCTTTTTTTAACTCGTCCATCTGATCCTCCCCATAAATAAAAGAGCCTTTCCCATAGGGAAAAGACTCTTACCGACAATATCGCGCCGTCCTTTCCCCACCCGCGGAGCGCCTCCCCGGGAACGGAAACCAACTCTATTAAAATGCTTTTAATATTATATGTCTAACCGCCGCGAACGCAAATTAATCCAGCGGATATTTTTCTTTGTCCTTGGCGTCCTCGGTCTTGTAAAACTCTTCGATCTTATCGAGTATGTAGCGGCGCTTTTCCCTTTCCGTCAACTCTGCGGGCAGCGCCGCGGGGTCGATGGGATCGCCGAATGTCACCGTAAGTTTACGTGGGCGGGGAAACTTCATCCGCAGGGAGAGCGCGCGGTAGCTCCCCGCCACATATGTAGGGATCACGGGAGTGCCGGTCTTTAGCGACATGATCGCTACGCCGCCCTCAAGCGGCTGGAGCCGTCCATCCTCGGTCCGGTGTCCCTCCGGGCAGATGAAGACGTTATATCCCTCTTCAATAAAGCCCATGACAAGGCGCAGCAGCGCGGCGGAGCTGTTTTTATTCTCCGGTGAGACGGGGACGGAGCCCATCGCACGCAGAAAGGCGCCGAGCGGCGGAAAGGAAAATAATTTTTCCCAGGCGATGAACTTGAGATATTCGGGATAGAAGGCATAGCCGACGACTGGCGGGTCAAGATAGCTCGCATGGTTCGGCGCGACGATGACCGTGCGGTCCCGCGGGATTTTTTCTTTTCCGTATACCGACAACCTGTGGTAAAGTGTAAAATAGACGGACACAAGGAAAAGTGTTATATAGTAGACCCAGTTTCTTTGTGTTTTCATGCTGATACCCCCTGAACTCTTCTCATGATAGAATAGCGCATGGCGGGCGTAATTGACAAGTCTGGGAGCGGTGATTGTATGGATTCAGATAAAAAAAATAACGTGGCGGAGAAGACGGGGCTGAGCAAGGGGAGTTTTTTCGGAAGACTTGGGCGTGACTTTTTCCTTGGCTGTGTGGCGCTGCTGCCGCTTGCTCTGTTTGTATTTCTCTTCTACTATCTGCTGTACTTCTTCGAGTCTATCGGTTCGATGATCTTCGGCATCACCCAGTCGCGTCGGACGACGGCGGCGATCAGCGTCTTCCTCGTATTTTTGCTCGTCTACATCGGCAGGAAGCTGCGCCGCCGCGAAAGATCGATACTGAGTCTTTTGGAGCAGTTCGTCATTACAAAGATCCCTGTGATCGGGGGCTGGTATACGACCTTCCGCGATATTATTCAGACATTCACGGCGCGCGGCGGTGAAAACAGCTACCTCGGGACGGCAAAGGTGCCGGTCGCGGGGGGCTACATCATCGGTTTCGTCTCACGGCGCGAGGTGCTGGAGGATGGTTCCGTACAGCTGACGGTCTTTGTTCCCACTTCGCCGAACCCGACTACGGGGCTGGTATTCTTCTTCCCGGAGGAGAAGGTCGAGTATCTCGATCTGACGCCCGAAAGAGCCTTTACGAAGATAATATCGCTTGGAGTAAAATCGTAAATCAAATTGCGTTAATAGATTCTACAAACAAAAAATTTGAGTGTATAATGAGTCACATATCTTTGTAAGCTTTGGCCGCTCGCAGAGGGCCGTAAATTCAGGGAGGTTTTTTACAGATGGAACAGATTCGTAATCTCAATCAGCTTCTTGTCTACGCCAAGGAAGTCGGACCCAAAAAGATCAGCGTCGCCTGCGCCGAAGACGCCGAGGTAATGGAAGCCGTTGAAAACGCGCGCAAAGCCGGTATCGCGAACGCATTCCTCGTCGGCAACGCCGATAAGATCAAAGAGGTGACCGACAAGCTTGGAATCGATCTCGCCAACTATGAAATAGTGGACGAGAGAGGCGGCGAGGCGGCGGCGGCGCTCAAGGCCATCGAACTCGTCTCCAGCGGAGAGGCTCAGATCGTTATGAAGGGCATGGTCGCCACCGCCAACTTCCTGCGTGGCGTGCTCAATAAGGAAAAGGGCCTTCGCAGCGGCAAAACGCTTTCACACGTTTACATTCATCAGATAAAGGGCTATGATCGCGTGTTCTTCATCTCTGACCCCGCCTTCAACATGTATCCCGAACTCAAGGTGAAGGTCGACATCGTGAAGAACGTCGTAGAGCTCGCCCACGCCTTCGGCGTGGCCTGCCCGAAGGTCGCCGCCCTCGCCGCCGTCGAAGTGGTGAACCCCGATATGCCGCCGACGATCGACGCCGCCATCCTCACGCAGATGAACCGCCGCGGCCAGATCAAGGGCTGCCTGATCGACGGACCTCTCGCGCTCGACAATGCCGTATCTCCCGAATCGGCGCACCACAAGGGGATCAAATCAGATGTCGCCGGATACGCCGACATCCTCCACGTCCCGACCATCGAGTCAGGCAACATGCTCGCGAAGGCGATAGTCTATTTCTCAGAGAATAAGACCGCCGGCATCGTTCTTGGCGCGAAGGCACCAATCGTTCTCACCAGCCGCGCCGACTCCGCCGAGGCGAAGCTCCTTTCGATCGCCTCCGCCTGCGCGCTCGCCGCGCATCAGGGAAAATAAGAATTATACAGGCCATTTGTGCGCCATAACTTTGGGTTTGCCGCCCCTGCGCCGTGACGGTACGCGGCTTCGCGCGGCAGACCCAAAGCTATTCAGCGGCCGGCATGTCTGATACTTATTTTGATCATTCTGTCTCCAACGGGATGACCTGTATAATAAAGAGATAATGGCGGATAAATTTAAAAACGAGATAATTATCCTGCCGGGTAGCTTCGGTGCCGGGCAGGTCAAACTGAGCCGCCTCTATCCGGAGGCGGAAAATGGCGTGCATGTGCTGCTGCTTCACGGCGTGCACAGCAGCGCCAATCTCTCGCCGTACAATAAATTCCGTCACCTTGCCTGCATCCTGGCGGAGCGCGGTTTCACGCCCTGGCTCTGCGAGACGAGCAGGAGGGCGGCGAACCGCGAAGACTACTGCGACGATGTCGGCGGCTGGATAATGGAGGCCTTTCGCGGGAAGAGCTTCCGAAACGAGCTTGACGACTGCGCGGCCGCGCTGCGCTATGTCGAGTCTCAGTCTCCCACCGAATTGTGGATCTGGGGCTTTTCGCTTGGCGGCATAATCGCGCTGGCGCTTGCCTGCGGCGAAGGATACGCCGTCGGCAAGGTGATTCTCAGCGGCATGGGACTTGTCTCGCTGCCCGAGGCGGAGCGCACGATGATGCCGCTGCCGATCCTCTCCACGCTGCGCGAGAGCGTCGATACCGAGATGCTCAACGATATCCGAGCGAAGGAGGCGGTGGCCTTCCGCGGCTCGAACGACGCCATTTTCTCTGACGCGGCCTGCCGCTCTCTGCTCGAGGCGATAAACATTCCCGGGGAAAACAAGAGATATTTCGTGATAGAAGGAGCTGACCATTCTATGAAGATGCGCAACGGCAGGCATGATTCAAAGATCATGGATGAGATGCTCTCACTGCTGACAGGTCAATGAAACTCTCGTTTAAGGCGTTCGCCGCTGCCGGCGCGCTGCTGTTCCTGCTCTCATTAGCCGCTCCCGCGCCGCTCTTCGCGGATGGGGTGGACTATCAGGAGTTCCAGGAAGACCCGCTCGAGACGGCGATCAGGAAACTAGCCTCGCCGGGAGATATCGAATGGGATAAAGAGGAAATGATATCAGGCGGAGCGCCTGATTTTATAAAAGATATGAAATGGCCGCTGAAGTCTTGTACCTTCAGCCGCGGCTTCAGCCGCAAGAGACGCCGGCACACCGGCGTCGACCTTCTGGCCCCGAAGGGCTCCTCCGTGCATGCCGTGCTTGACGGCGTCGTCGAGGTAGTTTCCAACGGCGGGCCGGGATTCCGCGGATACGGCAAGGTCATCGTTATCAACCATAACGGCAAGCTTTGGACCCTCTATTCACACAATTCATCCAACGACGTCAAAGTCGGCCAGCGGGTCAAACAGGGCGATGTGATCGCCAAAGTGGGGCGTACGGGCCGCGCGACGGCCAATCATTTACATTTTGAGGTGCGCAACGCGAAGGGAACGCCGCTTGACCCCCTGAAATACCTGCCGAAAGAGGGAATGCCGGTAAAGCGCTGACGGAACGTGCAACGCAATTGTTAAAATACAGACGGATAAACGGCAAAAAAAGAGCCGGCGTGGGCACGCCGGCTCTTTTATGCCGCCGCATTGCTCAGATGCAGCGTTATCTAGTTGGGAGAGCGGGATAAGCAGATTTAGCGGTTAATCCTCCTGCATGTAGGGGTACTTGAAATCATGCGGCGGCAGGAGATTTTCCTTGATCGTCCTCGGCGAACACCAGCGGATCAGGTTCAGCTTGCTGCCGGCCTTGTCGTTGGTTCCCGAGGCTCTCGCGCCGCCGAAGGGCTGCAGCCCGATGCTGGCGGCGGTAGTCTTGTCGTTGATATAGAAGTTTCCCGCCGCGTATCTGAGGACGCTTTCGGCCCTGTTGATCGCGTCGCGGTCGGTGGCGAATACCGCGCCCGTCAGCGCGTAGGGAGAGGTATTGTTGCAGATATCCAGCGTCTCCGCGAATTTATCGTCGTCATAGACATAAATGGTGAGGATGGGGCCGAATATTTCCTCCTCCATTGAGCGGAAATGCGGATCGGTCGTCTTGATTATCGTCGGCTGTACGAAATATCCGACGCTCTTGTCGCCGGTGCCGCCGAAGAGTATCTCCGCCTTGGGCGAACTCTTCGCATATTCGATATACTCCATGCAGTTGTCGAAAGAGGCCTCGTCGATCACCGCGTTGACGAAATTCCGGAAATCGCGCGGGTCGCCCGTGCGCACCTGCGGCATCATCGCCTCAAACTCGGCCTTAAGCTCATCCCAGCGGCTCGCGGGGATATAGGCGCGCGAGGTCGCGGAGCACTTCTGTCCCTGATACTCGAAAGCGCCCCTGATCATCGCCGTGGCGGCGGCCTTTATATCCGCCGACGCGTGAACGAAGACGAAGTCCTTGCCGCCTGTCTCGCCGACGAGCCTCGGGTATGAGCGGTAGAGGGAGAGATTCTCGGCGACGCCCTTCCAGAGGCCGTTGAAGACCTGCGTTGAGCCGGTGAAATGGATGCCGGCGAGGTCTTTGCTCTTGAGCACCACGCCGCTGCCCACCGAGCCGGGGCCGGGCATGAAGTTCAGCACGCCCGCGGGTACGCCGGCCTCCATGAATATCTTCATCAGATACCAGCTGGAAAGCAGCGAGGTCGTCGCCGGCTTCCAGACAACCGTGTTGCCCATCATGACGGGTGCCATTGGCAGATTCGCCGCGAGGGCCGTGAAATTGAAGGGCGATATGGCGTAGACGAAGCCCTCGAGCGGGCGGTACTCAAGGCAGTTAATGACGCCCTCCTCGGAGGCCGGCTGGTCGCCGTAGAGCTCGTTCATGCAGTGGACGCCGAAACGGAAGTAATCTATCGTTTCGCTCGCCGCCTCGATCTCCGCCTGCCAGACGCTCTTGCTCTGTCCCATCATCGTCGCGGCGTTCAGTATATAACGGTATTTCTTATCGATAAGTTCCGCTATTTTCAAGACTATAGAGGCGCGCTCTGTCCACGGCATATTGCTCCAGCTCTCGTGGGCGGCGTTTGCCGCCGCGATCGCGCGCTCCATCTCTTCGGCTCCCGCCTTATGGTAGACGGCGAGCTTATGCCTGTGGTCATGCGGCATCACGACGCTGCCGGTGTTCCCCGTGCGGACGAACTCTCCGTTTATGACGAGCGGTATCTCGGCGGTCTCAGATTCGATCTCTCTTATGGCCTCTTTGAGCAGCTCTCTTTCGGGACATCCGGGGGCATAACTCATCGAGGGTTCATTTTCTGGCCTTGCAAATGTAAAAAGTGCGTTGTTCATTGTGGTACCTCCTGTTGAATATTAAATGCAACTATGTTGCAAATATTATGATAACATCTTGTAAGGAATAATTCAAGCTATGGAAACCGAGCAAAAGTGAAATAATCGTTATTTTTATTGAATAATAAAGAATAAAATAGAGGCGTCACTGACACGTTGCATAAAAAACGCGGTCCTCAGCCATGCTTTTACTGAGAACCGCGGCAGGTAAATATTATCAGGCTGTTTTCTTTTATATCCGTGAAAATTTCATTTTGATATCTTCCGGCTTGCCGAAGTAGACCCACGAGGTGACGAGGATATCGACGCCGGTCGCGGCGTATTCTCCGGCGTTGGCGGCGTTTATGCCGCCTGCGGCGGCGATGACCGCCTTCGGAAAGGCAGGCTTCGCCTCCTTGACAAAGGCCGAAAGAGCCTCCGGCGCGAAACGTTCGCACTGTACCATGTCGGCGCCCGCCCGCAGATAGCTCATCGCCTCTTCGGGGCTGTCGGCCTCCGCCTCGATCTTCTTTTCGGGGAAGGCCTTCGCCATCCGGGGGATGAGCGCGATAAAGTCGTCGGTGAATACCCGGTGCTGATCGAAGGCCAGGATGGAATCAGAGAGTCCGAGGCGGTGCAGGGAGGCCCCTCCCGCGAGTGCCGCTTTGAGCGAGAGCGCTTTGGCTCCGGGGAAGTGCTTTCTCGTCACGGCGACATGTACGCCGGGATTCTCCGCGCGCGCCGCCTCAAGCATCGCCGCCGTACGCGTGGCGATGCCCGAGGAATACTCCATCACATTTTGAGCGAGTTTGTAGCAGGCATGAAGCCGCCCCGCCGTCCCGCGGACAAGCAGGCAGCTTTCGCCGCCCTCCGCCCTTGTGCCGGAGGGAATTAAAATCTCGGCCCTGGCGCCGCACTTTTCAAATATCCTCGCCGCCTCTTCGACTCCGGCGAGGAGGCAGCCACGTTTGGGAAAGGCGGTAATCTGTCCCGGCGCCTCCTCGATACCCATCGAGAGGGTGGTGAGGTCCATATGCTGAAGATCCTCATGGATCAGCTCTTCTATATAATCGTCGGATATGTAAAACATCATCAGCTCTCCTTTTGCAGTCTGTCCAGAACAAAGTATATCGCCATGCTGACCGAGGCAAGCAGCAGGCAGAGGATGGTCGCTTCGTCGAAATCGCCGCGCGAGACGCAGTTGAATATCTCCAGCGACAGCGTGTTGGTGCGCCCGGCGATGTTGCCGCCGAGCATCATCGTGATACCCACCTCTCCCGAGGCGCGCGCCACGGCGAGCAGCAGCCCAGAGACGATGCTTCTCCTCGCCAGCGGCATCGTGACGAGGAAGAAGGTCTTTACCGGGCCGCAGCCGAGGACGCGCGAAGCCTCCTCAAGCTTTATTATCCCCGGCTCCTGAAAGGCCGCCTGCGCGGGACGGACGAAGAGCGGCAGCCCCGCGACGAAGGCGCTCAAGATCACCGCTCCCTGTGAGAAGACCAGCCGCAGCCCCAGGTAATGCTCGGCGGGCGAGCCAAGCGGGCCGTTTCGCCCGAGCAGCAGAAGCAGCATATATCCGAGGGCGATCGGCGGAAAGACGAGCGGCAGCGTGATAAAGAAGGCCGCCGCTTTCGCGCAGAGCGAGCGTGAACGGCTAAACCAAAGGGCCGCCGGCAGCCCAAGCGCGAGAAAAAGAAGCAGCGCCGCGCCGCAGCTGACAGCCGTCAGTCTGATCGAAAATATCAGCGTGGGGGAAAATAATCCGCTGTTGATGTGGATATCCCCCGCTTACTGTACGCCGTGCCTTTTCATGATCGCCTTCGCCCTGCCGCCGCCGAGGAATTTGAGGAAATCGGAGACGGAAGGGTCGTCTTCCGCTCCCTTTATGACGGCCGCCACCATCTCGATCGGCGGATATCCCGAGGGAATCTCCAGCGAGCCGCCGATCTTCGCGCCGCCCGCGCGCACGACGACGCGGTTCACGAACCCCGCGTCCATCTCTCCAGACACGAGGTAGGAAAAGACCTGCGGCACGGTCGAGACCTGGGAGATCTTCGGCGCGATCTTCGCTCCCAGCCCCGTTGTCTCCAGGTACTTCGCGGCGGCGCGTCCGTAGATCGCCGCCTTCGGGTCCGGGTAGGCGACTGATTTTACATTGCCGCCAGTCAGATCGTTGGGCGAAGAGAGCGTGAGCCCTTTGCGCCAGGCGAGGACGAGGACCGTCGAACCCAGAGGCTGCATCCTGGCGATCCCGGTCTTTGACTTCGCCGTTTTCAGCGTTCCTTTGTCGCTGATCACGACGTTCACTCCGTTACCGGCGTCGATCTGCGCGAGCATCTGGCCGATGTTGCCGCCATATACCTCCTGGAGCGGCCTGCCGCTCTCTTCTTTGTAGGCCGCCGCCAGCTCCTGCACCATCTTCATATAACCGGCCCCGGTGGTGACGGCAGGCGTCCCCGCGCCTGCCTCGGCGCAGAAAGCCAGCAGTACCAGCAGCGCGGCAAATAATTTTTTCATTGATTATCCATTCCTTCGTATTTTTGATTCTGGCGGGAGGCGGTGTGCCTCCCCTTCTTCAACAGCTTCGAGGGGCCGCAGCAGCCCGTGACCCGCCCCTCTTCAATGAGGATTACCCTCTGCGCGAGCCGCGTTACCTCCTCTCTGCTGTGGGTTATATAAATTATCGGAATGCCGAACAGCGGCGGTATCCATTCGATATACGCCATGAGGTCCTCTCTGCGCGCGTCGTCGAGCGAGGAGAGAGGCTCGTCCATGATGATAAAATTTTCCGCGGCGAGTATCGCGCGGGCGAGCGCCGCGCGCTGGCTCTCCCCGCCGGAGAGAGAGGAGGGGCTTCGCTGGAGCAGGTGGTCGATGCCGAAGATCCTTGCGATCTCGGCGACATCGCCGCAGGGAGGCCTGCCGCCGGCGAAGCAGCCAAAGGAGAGGTTTTTGAAGACGTTCATGTGCGGAAAGAGCCGATGCTCCTGAAACAGAAATCCGACGCCACGTTTCTCGGGAGGGAGATTAACGCCCGCGGCTCCGTCAAAAAAGACCCTTTCATTAAAAAATATCTGCCCGCCGTCCGGTGCGCAGAGCCCGGCGAGTATCTTCGCGAACGTACTCTTACCGGCTCCCGAAGGTCCGAATACCGCAGTAATGCCCGGGACGTCAATATCAAGTGCGATCTCAAGCGAAAACCTGTCCAGCCTTTTTGTAATGTTGATATGAAGCATTAAGAAGCTCCTTATAATGCAACGTGATTGCGTTGCATTATAACAAAAATACGACGCCCAGACAATCCGGCCGCGGCAGTGTGGCTTTTTATAAAATGCCATTTTAAGGCTTGACAAATTACACCATATTAATTAAGGTATACCTAATATGTATAATAAATATTTTAAAAATATAAGGTGTGTATTGATTATCAATGGCATTTTTTATTAAGGAGTGGTGTAGTATGCAAAAGATGGCAAAACGAATCAAGCAAATCGGTATGGTAGTAGAGGATATTGAAAAAGCCATAGAGCATTGGCGCTCTCTTGGTGCCGGGGAATTTCGCCGGTTCTTTCTAAGCTCTTCAAGGAATACGTGTGGAGAAGTGTTCAAGAACGGAAAGCCCCATCTTATTGAGTCGAGCATGGCGGTAGCCGATTTTAACGGAATACAGATAGAGCTAATGCAGCCGCTTGACGATCAGAGTATTTATTATGATTTTCTTAAGGAGTCAGGGGAGGGACTCCACCATCTCTGTTTTGATACAGACGATACACCGTTTGATGAGGTTAATTCCTATATGGAGAAGAGATACGGAGCCCCGATATTTAACGGTATCGGAGCGCTTACTCAGTTTGCCTATTACGACTGCCGAAAAGAGATGGGGCTCTTTATCGAAGTTGTAACAAAAAAGCCGGAATAGGCGGCTGCAACTAGGGGATAACTGATAAAAAAGACTGCGCCGGTTTTTAGTTTATTGGAAAAACAATCAGACTTTCGTTGTAAATAAAAATTAGTATGAAGGGATATGATGTTATGAGCAAAAGAAATAAACCAGTTGTATTTTTGATGGTGGCCGTAATGTTATCCATAATATTTTGTGGAACGGCTGTGAGATATGCAGGTGCCGCTGAAATCAAGTCCAGAACGATGGTGTTTCATTATGCTGGACCGCTGGATTGTACGAACGCACGTTTTGCAAACAGCTTTAAAGAGCTCGTCGAAAGAAAAAGCGGCGGTAAACTGAAGATCGACATTTATGGACAGAACATTCTCGGAACTGATATAGACTGTCTTTCAACAATGAAAGTAGGTAAGGTTGATTTTATGGTAACGGTCCCAGCTATGGTGGTCAATGTGATACCAGCACTTGCTGTCTATGATATCCCGTTTACCTTCGACAATGTGAAATCCGCAAGGACGGCGCTATCTGACCCCCAGTGGCTATCAGTCATAGGCAAAGAATACGAAAAGGCCGGTTACCACCTTCTTGCAACTTCTGATTCCAATTTTCGTGTCATATCAACAAACAAGGAAATTAAGGGCATAGATGATTTCAAAGGGATGAAGCTGAGAACGATGGAAAATAAAAACCACATTGCCTTTTTTAATGCCCTTGGAGTAAAAGCTACGCCTCTCAACGCTTCGGAAGTCTATCTTGCATTACAGCAAGGTATGCTTCAGGGACAGGAGAATCCTTACAGCCAGATCTATGATAAAAAACTATATGAAGTTCAAAAATATGTTACGAACAGCAATCATATCTTCCATAACATAATCTTCTTCACCGGTCAGGCTACTTGGAAGTCGCTCCAGCCTGAAGCGCAGAAAATCATATGGGATGCGGCTCAGGAGACGGCAAAAAAGATATCTGACTACTCTGATAAATCAGAGGGTGAGTTCCTGAATAAGCTGGTAAAGGAGCGTGGAGTTAAGTTTATCGATTTTGATAAAATTCCTGGGCTAAGAGAAGAATTACGTAAGGCTACGCTGAAGGGTGCAAAAGATCGCGCCGCGAAACAAGTGGATCCCAAACTTTTAGCTGCTTATCTCAAGGCTTGTGGTATCAAAGACTAATTGTTGCTTGCAGTCTGATTCTGACATATGACCGGGACATTTGTTTCAGAACAAAAGTCCCGGCCCAACAAAACACACTCGCGAGGTATAAAAATGAAATTATTGCTCTGTTTGGACAAATATTTTGAAATTGCCCTAATTTCTGCCGGGATTGCGATGATGGTAATTGTTATGACGGCACAGATAACAATGAGCGTGTTTTTCAGTACTTTTCTTTCTTGGTCTGAAGAACTGTGCCACCACATATTTGTTTGCATAACATTTCTTGGTATAAGCCTTTCAATAAAAGAAAATATTGCGATTAAATTTGATGTGATAATGGAGTATCTATCGGAACGTGCGAAGCTGATCCTTTCAATCGTCTCATACGTGGTAATGCTGATATTTTTTATAATTATGATCCGTCCATCCATAATTTTGGCGGAGAGGATGGGACATACCGCAGCTACGACGCTCCCTTATTCGTTAAGTTTGATATATTGGGTGATCGTATTTTCCATTATTCTTTCTATAATCAGGCTTATCCAGCTTAGCTGTGTGGTTGTCGCCTCATTAAGGCGGTTCTCCGAACTTTCGGGAGGTGACGAATGATGATTCTTCTTGCCATAGGCTTTGTCCTCCTGCTTTTGGTGGGCGTACCGATCGGTATAACTCTAATAATCGCCTCTTCCATACCAAGTTTTGTCAATCCTCGGTTTATTGTTGACCTTCAATACATAATCATGGCGATGGTGTCGGGGCTCGACGTCACAACGCAGCTTGCGATACCGCTTTTCATGCTTTCGGGGATAATCATGGGCTATGGGAAGATATCAAAACTTTTGTTCGATGTTTTTTCCTTTTTCATCGGCAAATGCACTGGAGGGCTTCCCTGTGCAGTTGTGGTCACCTGTCTCTTTTACGGGGCGATCTCTGGTTCCGGTCCGGCTACTACGGCGGCAGTAGGGATGATGACGATACCGCTGTTGGTGAGTCTTGGCTATGAGCTTAGCTTCTGCGCCGCCCTTGTTGCCGTGGCTGGTGGTTTGGGGGTAATCATACCTCCAAGTATTCCCTTTATAATGTATTCAAACAGCAGCAGCGTATCTGTCGGTGATATGTTTATGGGCGGAGTCGTCCCCAGTATACTTATAGGCGCGATGTTAATGGGATATGCCTATTTTTACTGTAAAAAGCATGGGGAAGACAAGGAAAAAATCAACGCATCCGTAGATAAACTGCGGGCCCAGGGGCTATGGAAAATTATGCGGCACAGTTCATGGGCGTTGATGACGCCGATAATCGTTCTTGGCGGAATATACAGCGGCATAGTAACACCGACGGAGGCGGCGCTTGTTTCAGTACTGTACTCTCTATTTATCAGTCTCTTTATCTATAAGACTGTCACCTGCAATGATATCTTTCCTATACTTGTGCAAACGGCAAGAACGCTTGTTCCCTGCGTGTTGATAATCGGCGCGGCATCGGCCTTTGCGAAGGTCTTAGCGGTCCTTCACGTCCCCCAGCTTGTCGCGGAGACTTTAGGCGGCCTCGTAGCGAATAAAATACTGCTGCTTGTCGTCATTAACGCCATCTTGCTTGTTATAGGAATGCTGATCGATACTGGGGCCTCGATTTTGATTATGACACCAATATTCTTGCCGGTAGTAACGATGGCCGGCATTGACCCAGTCCACTTTGGTGTCCTTATGGTAGTCAACCTCGCGATAGGTTTTGTAACGCCCCCTGTTGGAATGAACCTTTTCGTCGCAGCGGCAATGACGAAGTTGTCTGCAACTGTGGTAGCAAAAAAAGCGGTTCCGCTTCTTATCGCTTTCGCGGCAGCCCTGCTGATCATAACTTACATCCCGCAGGTGACACTGTGCTTGATAAATAACTAGAAAAGGAGAAGGAAAATGTTTAATTCCACTGTAAAAACTAAGTTTATCGGCCTTTTTGGGAATCCACTTGGGCAGAGTGCGGCTGCTTATATGCACAATAGCGTATATCAGGCGCTAAATATGGATTGTTTTTATGCTCCATATGAAATTGAAATGGAAGATCTGGAGCATGTTATAAAAAACCTTAAAAGATTCCATTTTGCAGGGGCAAGCATAACGATGCCGTTTAAAGCAATAGTGTATCGGTATCTTAATGCCCTTGACGAGTCCTCAAAATGTACTGAAGTCGTTAATACCGTCGTAATTGATGAAGATGGCAGGCTAATTGGCTATAACTCGGATGGTTTTGGCTGCGTGCGTTCTTTGGAAGAGCAGTGCGGGCTAACCATTCCTGATCACAGGTATCTAATCCTCGGTGCGGGAGGCGCGGCCAGCGCGGTGTCGGCGGCTCTTGCGCGTCAGGGAGCTAAGGACATAAAAATCCTTAACATAAAAGATGATTTTGCGATTGCGGAAAAACTTCAGCGCAGGCTTGAGATGTTCTACCCAGGATGCAGTTCAATAGATTATATGAATGACTGTACAATAAAAAGCAGCCTGAGCGATTATGACGTTGTGATCCATGCAACGAAGATCGGTATGTTTCCCATGACTGACGCGGTGCTCTTTAACACCAGGTGGCTGCTTCCTGAACACACCGTCTGTGATGTGGTTTATGTTCCAGTTGAGACCAAGTTGCTAAAAGAGGCTAAAGAGAGAGGATGTACTACTTTGTCGGGGCTTTGGATGAATGTAAATGTCGCGGCGGAACAGATGCGCTTGTGGTTTGGTATTTCAGCTCCCACGGATTTTATGTATCTTGCGGGGACAGACTATCTGCGGGCGCAGGGCCGGCTGAGGTCATAGCAGAGAAAACGGAGTGTTTTATGAGAAAGCATTTTTATAGATAGTTAAGAAGAATACGATAGAACCGACAGAAGGGAATGACTATAAATATGAGTATAACAAAACTGGATTTTGCGGCACCGTTTTTTAAAGTTGAATATCTTGAGGATGAAGAAAAGTATTTTATAAAGGAAAAAAGCCTTGTTTTTAATTTTTCCATAGCGGAAGATGAATATATATTTGTTAAAACTATTCCTATCTATCCCTTAAAAGGCACTATTGTCGAAAATGTGGCGATTACCCAGGTGAAACGTGCTCTTGTTGTGAAGGATTACGACAAAGACGCGGATAAACCGGAGTTCTGGGCCTCGATAAAAGCCGCATGGCCGACACTATTTTCCATATCCGGTTTTGAGCGTCACAAAGGAATACCGTATTATAAATCGCCACAGGTAACAGTCGGTGGAAACAGAAGGATCAATTTTTGCTATGCTGAACCGATGTCGCCGTCTGGAAGACACCAGATACATGTGCCTGATTTTGACGAAGTACACGCTCAGATCCTGGGCTTTGGAAAGATGCAGAAGTTTACGGAGAACGATGACGCCACATTTTACCAGGAGGTAATCATGGCACCTGGTATCGTGCATGACAAGTTTTATGATAAAACCGGATATTATCCATGGCACCAATACCACAGCATTACGGACTGTATCTATATGCCGATTGAAATAGACCGTTAAAATTCCTAGAAAAAGAGATGAGAATAATGAGATTCAGTATAATAGCAGTGGATATTCCACTGTCTACAGACTTCCCATTCCCTTTGAGAGGCAGTTATGAGGACTGTGCCAGGCGTGCTGCGGAAATTGGCTACGACGCGATAGAATTACAAATACAAAACCCGCTGGATTATAGTTATTCCTCTATACGAAAAAGTCTTGACCGCTATGGAATCAAGGCCTCTGCCGTAACTACAGGGTTGAGTTACCTCTTTGAGGGACACAGCATGAGTTCGAAGGATAAGGAGGTACGCGTAAAGACTGTCGAACGTTTGAAACGGCAGCTTGATTTCGCGCGGGAGCTTGACAGTCAGATATTGATCGGCTTCCTTAGGGGGCGGATGGAAAGTGATGATAGTGCCGAGGAGTATGAGGCTCGTCTATCCGACAGCATGTATAAGATAATTGAATATGCCGATTCTATCGAAGGACGTATCTGCTTTGAGCAGATAAATAGGAGGGATGGAGACCTCTATAACTCCACTGCCGAAACATTGCGCTTCATAGAAAAATTCAAGTCGGCAAGACTATTCTACAACGCCGACACCTACCATATGATTACGGACGAGGGAGATATTGCTGATGCGATTCGCCTGTCTAAAGACAGAATGAGTCTGTTCCATGTCTCCGATATGGGTCGGATGCTGCCTGATGACAGGCATTTTGATTTTCACGCCGCCGCTGCCGCCCTGCATTCTATAGGCTATGACGGATGGGTCACCATAGAATGCCGGCCAATTCCCAATGAAACAGAGGTTGCGCGGAAAGGGATGGAATACCTCAAACGCGTATTTTGTCCGGCTCAGTTTTGCCTTTTATGAGATATTTTTTTCTCGTAACGCTCTTGCTTGGATATCTCATGAGCAACCTTATGCGTGTATCGGGGGTTGTACTCCTGCCGCCGCTGGCGGAATCACTGGGGTTGACAGCGGCAGCGGTAGGCTTTCTATCAAGTCTATTTTTCTATACTTACGGTGCCAGTTATGGAGTGTGGGGCGTTCTCGTAGATAACAGAGGGCCGTTTATCTGCTGCGGCTTGTCGCTTTTAATCGGTGCGATCGGTTCATTCATCATGGCGTTTTCAGGCTCATCCGCCGCTATAGGCGTAGGACGGGCACTTTCAGGGTTGGGAATGGCCAGCTTGTTTACCGGACTCCTTATGTACTGTGCCTTTGCTTTTTCAAAGGAAGACTATCCAGTGCTTGTGGGATTGTGTCTTGTCGTAGGGCATTCAGGCACAGTTGCCGCTGTGGCGCCACTTGGGTATTGTTTGGATATTGTTGGTCCTAGAGGCGTTTTTTTAGCTCTTGGCATAGTGTCACTGTTGCTTGGCGTAATTCTCATTTTATTCAAAAAACAGGACCCAAGGCGGGCCTCTATGAAGTTTGATGCTGTGTCAAGTATTGCCGTAACCGATGTGATATCTGAACTTTGGCGGACGGCCAGCGCCTCTTGGGATATGTTTCCTCTGCGCGTTGTTATGCTTACGTGGGCATCTTCGGCGGCGGCGACGGCTGCGCTTCAAGGGTTATGGGCCGTTAGTTGGATACAGAGCGCGACAAAGGTTGATTTAAATACGGCGCGACTTTGCGCGACCTGGATAAGCATGGGGCTTGTCGTTGGCCCGGCTGCAGGCGCCCTGTTTTTTAAACGCTGTGGTTGTCTTGGTGAAAAAAAGGCTTTTTTATGGTGCTGCATATTCAATCAGCTGAGCTGGTTTTTCTGGATGGGAGCTTCCCGCTTTAACGACGCAATTCTTGTTTTCAGCTTTTCCGGATTTGCCGTCGGATTTTTCAACGGATGCGGCTATGTCTTCATGGGAAACGCGGTACGCAATCTTGCTCCGATGGATAAAAATGCAGGCGTTATCGGTGTTATCAATATGCTTTTATACATCGGAGTAATTATATTCCAATGGGGGACAGGCGTAGTGCTTGACTTTTTTCCGGCTTTTTCCGCCTGTTGTTACCGTGAAGAGGGATTCCTTATCGGGTTTGGGGTGATAATGTTGATCCAAGGGTGGACTTTCCACTTGATAACTAAGGCAGAATCATTTCGCCGTGGGGCTGCGTAGTGAACCTCTATAGACGATAAAATTTGGGCCGGAAATTCTGTCACGTGATTTCCGGCCAATCGGTATAGTATTTTTGCAGCGGTCAATTTTTTGAATTGGCCTCTATTCTGGCCATGACGGATTCATCGTCGAAGGGTTCTTCTCCGCCGTCAAAAGTGAAGCCGTTTTCGCAGATAATCCCGGGTATGCCGAGGCGTTTGTTGTGTTTCGTCTTATCGAAGGATTTCTCCCCGTCTCTTATGACGACAAATTCCCAGATACTTTTCAGATCTTTTTCAAAATCGCGGTAATTTGTTTCAATGCCGCGTTCTTTGCATAATTCGAGGATCCGTACTGTTTTAGGACATTGGTTACTGCCGTATACTGTAATCATTTTTTACCTCCAAGAATTGACAGATGTAAGTATGGAATGTAGAATATGGGTATATTATATCAATTCTGGTATTTTTTGTATAGATTAAAAATGGTGAATGAGAATGTATAATTTTAAATGCCGCATGGGGATGTGAATATAGAATTATGAATACCGTAAAACATGATGAAGAGCAGAAAAGAGAACAAAGTCTTTCAAGTATGGTGTACGAAACAATAAAAGAGAAGATAATCAAAGGAGAGCTGCTGCCGGGCTGCGTTTTAATGGAGAGGACGCTGGCGGAGGATTTTAAAATCAGCAGGACGCCTGTGAGGGAAGCTTTGAAGCGTCTCTTGCAGGAAGGATGGGTTGTCTGGGAAGAGCGCCGAAAAGCCGTTGTTTCTGAGATAAAAGAGTCCGATGTGATAGAGCTTTTTAAATTGCGGGATATGATAGAACCATTTGCGATAAAGACTATTATAGAAACAGGAGAACCGCAGGTCCTAGCAGGTTCGCTTGTTCCGATAACAAACGAGATGGAAAAACTCAAAGATTCTCCCAATGAATTTATGAAAAAAGATATGGAATTTCACAGTGCGATAGTGAACCAGCTGGGTATATCAAAGCTGATGCCGCTCTGGTCAAAGATATACGACGATATGATGCGCCTTGATGTCCAGTCTATTTACCCTAAAAGAGGCGCCAATCTCATCATTGCCGAACACCGCCAGCTCATCAATGCCTTTTGGAACGGTGATCTCGAAGGGGCCCTAAAATGCATAAACGAGCATTGCTCTCAGATACTCAAGGTTTATCAGTCAAAACGCGTCGTAAAAAAAGAAATTTAACGTGAAAAACTTGAAAACAAAATTAAGTTGAAAGTATCCATGTTGGTCCGCGGTTCCAGGAGCGCCGGTCATGTCTTTTAGCCAACTGCTGAGAGGGTTTATTCTCATATCTCCGTTAGCGATACTTTTGACTGCCGGGAATATACTTTCCGTTAAAGGATTTATAACAAAGGCCGACATTGCGGCTATATCCAAGTTCCTATTCTGGATAATTTCTCCTGCGCTGCTGTTTCGCAATGCTTTTCATATAGAGGGCGGTCTTGCGGGGCACCTGCCGTTTGTCTGTGCTATTGTTGCTGCGGCGCTTGCGACTGCGGTCCTCGCTTATATGATAGAGCGTTTTATTTTTTGTGAGCGGACGGCGCGGAAAGTGGCGCTCACAACGGCTGCTTCGGTGAGGCCCAACACTATTTATGTTGGATTGCCGATTGTTGAGTCGGTATTCGGTTCATCCGCAGTCGTACTGCTCTCGCTCTACGCCGCAGTCGCGATCCCTCTTTACAACCTGCTTTCGCCGCTTACAAGCAAAATAGTCCTCGCACGACGTGACAGTCTGAAAATTTTTCTGAAAAATACCTGTATCAGGATCGCAAAAAATCCGATGGTCGTTGCCCCTCTCTGCGGAATGTTTCTGGTATTCGCCGGGCTAAAACACCTTCCGGACGGCCTGGACAAAGCACTTTACATGGTGAGCAACGCCGCTACGGGCATATCTCTGCTTGTCCTCGGAGCTTCGATAGATATTAAAAACGCCAGGGGTGCGATCCTCTCCTGTTGGCGTGAAATCATTACGCGTCTTTTTGTCCATCCCGGTATACTATATTTTTGCCTCACCGTAGCCGGAGTCGATTTGTCTCTGAAAAACGTTTCTGTACTTGTGACGGCGACGCCAACCGCGGCGACCCTCTTTGTCTTGGCGCGGGGTATTGGCCTTGACGGTGACCACGCTGCCGAACTGACGGTAATAACGATGCTTCTCTCTGCCGTTACGATCCCGGTGTGGATAGTTTTACTCGGTGTATAAGCTATAAATCAGGATACAGGCTTGTTTACTTTTGCTGGGCGCTGGTTACTGATGATGCGTTCTTGAGGGCATTAAAGAGATAACGGTTTTTAATACTTACCCTGTTCTGGTTTTAACGGAGCAATGATGACGGATTCACAGATATAGGATTGCCGGTCTATTTGGTGGTTATCTTATATCTGTGAATTTTTTATAATTGATATCTGCATTTGAGCAATTTACTTTACGGCAGGTTAAATCTTGATATTTTGAGTAATAAAATATTTTTCCGAGATTCGGAAAAATAATCTGCTAAATGGTATCTTGACAATTTTCTAATATAGCGATAATGTATATATG
>NZ_JAJBUX010000099.1 GCF_020860125.1 Cloacibacillus sp.
TATGATTATCTATGCTTCATAGATATACTACTTAGTTAAATTAGGCTATTTTATTATCTATAAAATTTTAAAAATATATTTTTATATTTGCTGATTCATTTGCCCTGGTTTCGCCGCTGTATGGCAAGAAGTTTGTGAATAAAACCTGGAAGCGCAGCTTTTTGCTTGCTAAGGCAGGAGAGTTCTATTCTGAGGTATAAGACAGTACACCTTATACATGGCCGGCGTACAGGTTTTGACTCCCAGGTTTCTCGTAAGACACTTTCTTGTCCAATAGCAGTAGACTATACACTTTGCAACAGTATCCGAAGATTTTGGCAGACATCACCTTTGGGGAATTTATAATTATATGAAAAATATTCTGTACAATGATCATAGGCAGAACCGTCAAGAGGTTGTAGGCGTGAATATAAAAAAATGGAGCGGAAGACGGGATTCGGACCCGCGACCCCAACCTTGGCAAGGTTGTGCTCTACCCCTGAGCTACTTCCGCATTGTTTCTCGATATTTATTTTTAATGGTGGCGGGACCCAGAATTGAACTGGGGACACACGGATTTTCAGTCCGTTGCTCTACCTACTGAGCTATCCCGCCATCTCAGTGGCGAAAATATTTAAAGTGGCGGAGCTGACGGGACTTGAACCCGCGACCTCCGGCGTGACAGGCCGGCGCTCTAACCAATTGAGCTACAGCTCCACTTTGCTGCTCTGATGCGTCATGCCTGCTGACATAATTTGGAGCGGAAGACGGGATTCGGACCCGCGACCCCAACCTTGGCAAGGTTGTGCTCTACCCCTGAGCTACTTCCGCATTGTTTCTCGATATTTATTTTTAATGGTGGCGGGACCCAGAATTGAACTGGGGACACACGGATTTTCAGTCCGTTGCTCTACCTACTGAGCTATCCCGCCATCTCAGTGGCGAAAATATTTAAAGTGGCGGAGCTGACGGGACTTGAACCCGCGACCTCCGGCGTGACAGGCCGGCGCTCTAACCAATTGAGCTACAGCTCCACTTTGTTGTCATATGGTGGGCGGGATAGGTTTCGAACCTACGACCCTCTGCGTGTAAGGCAGATGCTCTCCCGCTGAGCTACCCGCCCAACATTTCCTGGTATCGTACCGCATCAGCGACAACGTTGAATATTATACGGATTTTTTCCGAGATGTCAACCAGTCAGTGTTACTTTTTTGGCGGTTGTTAATTGCAAAAGTAACCGCGTCCCCTAAGAGATATAAGCACCGCAGTAACTTCTGCAAAAAAACAAAGGCATTTCGCTGCCTTATTTTGCTGTGCTCTAAAACGGAGACCTAAATGGGAAGAACCGCAAAAGTGGCGGGTAATTAGATACGTTCACTAATATCCGCCGCTTTTGGCATCTGACATTTTATATTTGTTTCTATATTGTGCCGAATATAACCTTAGAGGTCGCGGTTACTTCTGCAAAATTGCAAGTACTTTTGCTATTCACCAAAGATTCCGTCGCAGCCATAAGACCAGAGCTGCATCTGATAATCCACGGCCATTATAGAAGACTCTAAATCCGTTAAAGATCAGGAACACGGATCTGCCGGCGTCTTTAGGCAGCGTCCGTCGGCGCAGTCAAGCGCGCCGAGTTTTTCCGCAAGCCACGCTCCCGCGGGGTGCGCGCCCATTCCAAGCCAGGTGGCGGTCTGCAAATGGAGGCACTTCACCGCCTGACGCGCCTCCCGCCAGTTTATGCCTCCCACGCCGGATTCGGTGAGCACGCGTCTCATCCCCTCGCTCATTCCGGATAGCACTGGAGATTTCCTGCCGCCGATGAGGGCGAGGCGCAGTGCCGCGTAATCCTGGTGCATCTTCTCCACCGCAGACGGCATGGCGGCAAAGAACGCCTCCAGCACCGAGATCCGCTGTTCTGATTCAAGCTCGCCGCAGCGGTGGTCAAGAAAGGGACAGGTAAGCCAGAATATCGTCGGGAAGGGGACGCCGAAGGCGGAGACGGGCGAAGATACGATGATCTGCGGGCAGCCGTGACTGCAGCGCCTCGCCGCGGCGATCACCGCGGAGGCGTCAAATTTCCGGCCGCGCATCTGCCTGCGCAGAACGGAGATATCTTTCTTCCCTACCTCCGTCCAAAAGGCCGGAAGAGTGTACTCTCCCGGCCCAGTTTTTTCTATGGGATGATCTGTCACGTTATTTCTTGCCGGCCGTACCGCCGCTGCCGCTGCCGCCCGCACGACGTTTAGTCCCGCGGGGATCCTTGCATTTGCTGTTTAGGTCGGCGATCTTTTCGTCGCTGAATTTAAGGAAGTTTGTCAGTTTTTTTTCAAAATCCTCTTCACGATGAACGGGCGGGCGGACCTCTCTTATCTGCAGAGCCTTGATCGACAGGTCTATACGGCCTTTATCGTCGATCTTAATGACCTTTGCAGTGATGTTCTTACCCTGTTCGAGAACATCTTCTACCTTTTTCACATAGTTGTGGGAGAGCTCCGAGATATGTACCATGGCCTTCTGGCCCGATTCAAGTCTTACAAAGGCTCCGTATGGCGCGACATGTTCTACCGTGCCGCTTACTGTTTCTCCCACGCTTACCGCCGGTGCTGCTGCAGCCGCCTTCTCTGCCATCTGTGGTTTCTGACCTCCAAAATTTGTTTTAAAAGACAACGATATATTATAAGCCTCTGAAAGGCTATAACGGGAATTGTACCATATTTTTCAATATTAGTATTGCAAAAGGATTATTTCAGCGCTCTTTCGATTGTCTCGGCGACACGTTCCGACTGGAGCGGCTTGATGAAAAAGTCAGACGCTCCCGCGCGGATCGCCTCTATCACCTGGTTTTGCTGGTTCATTGCGCTGACCATCACCACCTTAGCCTTTGGGTGCTCGTGCTTAATCGCCTTAAGCGCCGCGATCCCGTCCATCTCCGGCATGGCGATATCGAGGGTCACGATGTCCGGGCGAAGCTCGTTGTACATCCGAACCGCCTCTTTACCGTTCTCCGCCTCGCCTACAACGTTGTATCCGTCTCTTATGAGCATGTCCTTGAGAATCATACGCATGTGTGTGGAATCTTCCGCTATCAGCACTGTCGCCTTCATCTTTGCCGCTCCTTTCGCTTATCTGGCCGCGATGCCAAGCTCCTCAAGAAAGAGGGGGCTCAGAACCTTGATGTAGGTACCCTTCATTCCAAGACTTCTGCTCTCTATTATACCCGCACTTCCCAATTTTCTCAGCGCATTTACGATAACGCTTCTGGTAACTCCGACCCGGTCCGCGACCTTGCTGGCTACGACGACTCCCTCGGGGCCGCCGAGATCTTCGATGATGTGATGGACGGACTCTACCTCCGAGTATGAGAGGGCGCGCATGGCCATCTGGACTACGAGGCGTTCGCGGCCGCGCTCTTCTATTGATTTGCCCCGGTCGTTGAGTATCTCAAGGCCGACAATGGTCGACAGGTATTCGGCAAGCACCAGGTCACGGGTGTCGAACTGACAGCCGAAGCGTGCAAGGATGAGGGTGCCTAGCCTCTCTCCCGTGCCATTGATGGGAACGATAAGGACATGCTTGTTGGAATAGGCGCAGGGCTGGTCCGCGTAGGCGCAGAGACCGTGGTCGGTGTGGTTGAGCACCGATTCATGGAACTGGTTCACCTTTTCGACGTAGGGGGCCGGCATCGCTCCGTTTATAAGGATCTTCGCCATTATCGGGCAGTCGTACTCGCTGACCCAGGCATAACCGAGTATCCGTCCCTCTCTGTTTATCACGTAGACGTTTGCGGCCGAGAGGTCAGACATCAGCCTCGCAAGCTTTGGGTAGTCCGGAGTCCCTCTGTCTTTACGCGCTTGGAGCACACGGCTTACGACGCGGGTTTTTTCAAGCAGGTCCTGCATTGCGGACTGGTTCATTATCTTAGGACGGTTTTCAATAAGTTCTTTCGGCGTATCCATTAAATTGCCTCCCTGATTTATTTCTTGATATCAAGACTATAATTCTTCATCTTCCAAAGCTCTGGGGTGTGCTTCCAGATAGCTCTTTTTGATCTGGTCAGAGGTGATGGAGAGATACCTCTGCGTTGACGCGATACTCTCATGGCCAAGCATCTCCTGCACCACCCGGAGCGGCGCCCCGTTTTCCAGCATGTGCGTGGCGCAGCTGTGGCGCAGAGTGTGCGGCGTTACTCCATGAAGTCCGGCGCGCGCCGCGGCGCGGAGCACTATACGGTCGACGGTGCGGACCGTAAGGCGCTCGGCCCCCTTGGCGGAGAGAAATACCGGAGCCTTGCCGTCGACGCAGGTGATGTCGCGCCACTCTTCAAAGAGCTTTTTCAGCGGCGCGCCTATCGGCACGAGGCGCTCTTTGTCTCCCTTGCCAAGGACCCGCAGCATACGCTCCTCAAGCTCCACCATGTTCCAGTTGAGCCCGATAAGCTCCGAGACGCGAAGTCCGGCGCCATACATCAGCTCAAGCACGAGCCGGTCGCGCATGAAGCTCTTTAAACCCTCTTCCGGCCCCTCCGTAAGCAGCTTGTCGATCTGCTCGTATGAGAGGGCGCGCGGCAGCGCTTCAGCCTTTTTAGGGCCTTTCAGCCCCAGCGAGGGGTCCTCGGTGATATCTCCGCGCCAGCAAAGCCAGGCGGTGAAGCCGCGTACGGCAGAGAGCCTTCTTGAAGCGGAGCTTTTTGCCTCGCCCACCCCAAGGATGCTGCTCAAAAAAATACGTATCGCGCGGGTATCTATCTCGCGCACATCGGTAATTCCCTGATTGGAAAGATAACCTTTGAAGTGAGTAAGGTCTATCTTATAGTTTACCGTTGTATGTTTAGATTTACCCAGTGATGTCAAATATTCAATATATGCATTGATACTATCAGATATATCTTCCATCATGAACGGTATTTTAACAGGAAAATTGTAAATATCAAGCGGAATTTTAAGAAAATTCGCAAGTAACTGTACAATGTGTACGATTTAACAAACTCCTACAGGCAGGAACCGCAGACAGGAAGAGGAAAACAGCACCTTACGGCCCGGATAAATCATCACAGGCCGCATGGGACGGCGGAATTAAAGCTGTTTATTTGGGAAAAGTATTTTGTTTTCACCGATAAATTTTTCCAGAGCCTCAAGCGAACGGGCGGCATATGCCTCGCAGCGCTCGGTCCGCCTGCGTATTTTTTTACCCGGCAGACGCGGAAAGATGCCGAGGTTAACGTTCATCGGCTGAAAACTCTCCGGCAGCGCCCCTCTCAGGTAGTTGAGCAGCGAACCGACGGCGGTCTCCAGCGGAAAGTCGGCCATCGGCAGGCCGCTGATTTGCAGATAGGCGAAGAGAGCCGCGGCAAGGCCCATCGCCGTGCTCTCCATGTATCCCTCGACGCCAGAGGCCTGGCCGGCGATGAAGAGCGCCTCGCGGCCGTTGAAACGCAGATAGGGGTCGAGCACCTTTGGAGCGCAGACGAACAGGTTGCGGTGCATCACGCCCTTGCGGACGAATTCCGCCTCTCTGAGCGCGGGGATGAGCCTAAAGACACGCTCCTGCTCTCCCCACTTGAGGTTAGTCTGAAAACCGACGATGTTGAAGAGGCTGCCCTCCTCGTTGTCCTGACGCAGCTGCACGACGGCGCAGGGATCTTTGCCGCCGTTGAACGCCTCAAAACCTACGGGGCGCAGGGGGCCGAAGAGCAGCGTCTTTTCGCCGCGCTTCGCGATGACCTCCACCGGCAGGCAGCCATCGAAGTGGCGCATCTGCTCCTCCTCGAAGTCGTGGCGCGGAGCGGTCTCGGCGTTGACAAGTTCGTTCCAGAAGATGCTATACTCTTCCTCGTTCATCGGGCAGTTTATGTAATCCCCCTCCACGCCGTAGCGGTTGGCGCGGAAGGCCTTTGACATATCCACGGTACTCACGTCGACGATCGGGGCGACGGCGTCATAGAAATAGAGAAAATCCTCTCCTGTAAGCGCCGCGAGCGACTGCGCCATCGGCGCGCTTGTGAGCGGCCCCGTGGCGATTATCGCCGGCTCGTCCGGTATCTCCGTCAGCTCCTCACGCACGAGCTCGATATTCTGGTGGTTGGCGATGCTGGAGTCGATCAGTCGCGCAAACACCTCGCGGTCGACGGCGAGCGCGTTGCCGGCGGGCACACGGCTCGCCTCGGCGCAGCGCATGATGAGGCTGTCCATCCGTTTGAGTTCCGCCTTCAGTATCCCCGCGGGGGTCGTAAGTTTTTCCCCTCCCAGGGAATTACTGCATACGAGTTCGCCGAGCATCGGCGTCTCATGCGCGGGCGTCATATTCAGAGGACGCATCTCGCAGAGGCGCACGCGCACGCCGCGCTCCGCCAGCTGCCAGGCAGCCTCCGAACCGGCAAGACCGCCGCCGGCGATGGTGACCGTTTTACATGTCTGTGTCATTCGGCTCCACCGCCTGCGCCTCTTCTCCCGCCGCGCCCTCTTTGCCCGGCTTTTTCCATGATACGTAGTCACAGTCGGGATAGCGTTCGCAGCCGTAGAAGAAACGGCCCTTCATTTTTCCTTTGGTGGTCTTGCGGCGAATCAGCTCGCCCTGGCCGCATTTGAGGCACTTTATGCCGGTGGTCTTAACGATCTTTCTCGTATATTTGCATTCCGGGTAGCCTGTGCAGGCGATGAATTCTCCGAAACGCCCGCGCTTTACGATAAGCTCATGCCCACATTCCGGACATTTTTCGCCGATCAGCTCGGGCTCCGGCCTCATGCTCTCGCCATGCGCGGAGACCTCGTCGACGACCGGTTTGAAGCCCTTCCAGAAGTCGGCCATCAGCTTTTTCCACTCGATTTCACCGGATTCGACCTGGTCAAGCTCCTTCTCCATCGTCGCTGTGAATCCCTCGTTGACTATCGAGGAGAAGTACCTCACGAGGAAGTTGTTGACAAGCCTGCCAAGTTTCGTCGGTATCAGCTTTTTGTCCTCTTCGCCGCGGTCGACATAGCCCCGCAGGGAGAGGGTGTCGATGATCGTCGCGTATGTCGAGGGACGTCCGATGCCCTTTTCTTCAAGCGCTTTGACAAGTCCGGCCTCGGTGTAGCGCGGCAGAGGCTGCGTAAACTTCTGTTCTTTGACGATCTTCTCTATCGCGAGCTCCTCGCCCTTCACCGCCGGTTCCATCGTAATGTCCTTGATGCCGAGCGGATAGACGCGCCCCCAGCCGTCAAAGGTTACGACGACGCCGGACTGCTTCATCTGATAGTCGGCGGAGGAACAGACAAGGTTTGTGCGCGCCACGACGGCATCCCTCATCTGGCTTGCGATGAAGCGGCTCCAGATCAGCTCGTAGAGCCTGTACTGCTCCAGCGTAAGGTAGTCTTTGATGGACTCCGGCGTAAGCATCGGATCAGTCGCGCGTATCGCCTCGTGAGCGTCCTGCGCCTTGCCCTTTGGCATGTATTCGTTAGGCTTGTCCGGAAGATAATTTCCGCCAAAGCTGTTCGCGATGAAGGCCCGCGAGGACTCAATCGCCTCGGGCGCAAGCCGCAGGCTGTCGGTACGCATGTAGGTGATGAGCCCCGTGGGGCCGCGTCCCGGTATCTCTATCCCCTCGTAGAGCGCCTGCGCGATGCGCATGGTACGTTTCGGCGCGAAGCCGCAGCGGCGCGAGGCCTCCTGCTGCAGGGTGCTGGTCTTGAAGGGCGGACTCGGCTGTTTTTTGCTCTCTTTGGTGCTGAAGTCGTCAACCGTCAGCCTGCCCGCGCGGATCTCGCCCTCTATTTTAAGCGCCTCTTCCTCGTTGTTTATCGTCAGGGGCTTATTTTTATATTTTTCGACGCGCAGCTTATAGCCTCTCTTTTTATCAAGGCTATTCGCGTCGACGTCCATGAGCCAGTATTCTTCCGGTATGAAGCGCTCGATCTCCTCTTCGCGCTCGCAGACGATGCGCAGCGCCACGGACTGAACGCGTCCGGCGGAGAGTCCGCGCTGGACTTTGTACCAGAGCAGAGGGCTCAGCTCGTAGCCGACGAGGCGGTCAAGTACGCGGCGCGCCTGCTGGGCCTCTACGAGTTCCATGTTTATCATGTCCGGCTCGGAGATGGCGCTCTTCACGCCGTGCTCCGTGATCTCGTGCATTCTTATGCGGCACTGCTGCCGCGTATCGATGTCGAGCAGCGAGGCAAGGTGCCAGGCTATCGCCTCTCCCTCACGGTCGGGGTCGGAGGCGAGCAGCGTGCGTTCGCTCGCGGCGGAGGCTCCCTTTAGGGTCTTTATAAGGTCCGCCTTACCGCGCACCTGGATGTATTCCGGTTCAAAGTCGTGTTCAACGTCGATCGCAAGACGGCCCTTCGGCAGATCCCGGACATGCCCGACGCTCGCAAGCACCTTGTAGCGGGTACCAAGTATCTTTTCAAGCGTCTTGGCCTTCGCGGGAGACTCCACGACCACAAGCGTCTTGCCGTCATACTGGGAAAATTTCTGGCTGCGGGTGGTTTTTGCGGCGCCCTTCTTCGCTGGGGCCTTCTTTTTCGTCGTCATGCCGGCGCTAGCTTTAGCGGTTTTTGTCGTTTTAGCCGTTTTTTTCACAGTCTCGGCCTTGGTCACCTTTTTGGCAGAGGAGCTTTTGGCGCTCTTCTCAATCTCCTGCGGAGCGGCCTCGTCCTGTTTTACGGTTTTTTTTGCAGCCATCGTTGCGGACACCTCTTTCTTACAAATTACTCTTTACGCTGTATCGTCCAGGTGCGGACATAAAAACGATCCCTTTTGCTGATAAAAGGGTTATATTTTTTAAAAGGTCAGCGGGGCTCATTTTAACGGCAAGAGATAGCTTGTCAATCGTCATCGCCCCGTTTTCCGCGAGAGATTTAAAAATCAGACTCTCTTCGGCGGATATTTCTATATTTTTTACGCCGCCGCGCTCCGCCGGGGCGGCAGTATCAACGCCGCAGGCGCTGAGAAAGACCTCCTCGGATATATAAGGATAGGCCCCGTCGTAAAGCAGACGGTTCGTCCCCTTGGAATTGGCGCCGTATATCTGTCCTGGTACCGCCCAAACCTCTCGCCCAAGCTCCAGAGCGAGGCGCGCCGTGATCATCGAGCCGCTTTTGAGCGGCGCTTCGACCACGACGACCCTTTCAGAGAGCGCGGCTACGATCCGGTTGCGCTGCGGAAAGTGCCAGGGTTTGCCGCGTGAGCCGAGGGGAAACTCCGAGATCAGGGCGCCGCGTTCGGCGATCATCTCGAATAATTTCCTGTTGGTGACCGGATAGACAAGGTCCGCGCCGGTGCCGAGCACCGCGAAGGTCTCGCCGCCGTTTTCGCAGCAGGCTCCCTGCGAGCAGCCGTCGACGCCCCAGGCCCCTCCGCTGATCAGCACGATATCGTGTTCCGCGCAGGCGGCCCCGATCCGTTTGGATACCTCTCTGCCGTAGGCGCTCATGCGGCGGGTGCCGACGACGCCGATCTTGGTTTTATCAGGCAGTCTTTTAGCGCTTCCCCGCCAGTAGAGAACGAGAGGGGCGTCTTTCAGGTCAAACAGCTCCCGCGGATAATCTTCGTCGTCCACCGTCAGCAGGCGCACGCCAAGTTCGCCGGCGCGTTCAAGTTCACGCTCCGCCCAGCCGCCGTCGTTCGCGGCGCGTATTTTCGCGAGCATTTTTTCGCTGAATACCTCTTTCGCGGCATCCGCCCCGGAGGGCCGCCACAGCTCGCACGGCTCGAGACCGAACAAAAGGAA
The DNA here is from genome assembly GCF_020860125.1 of Cloacibacillus sp. Classification (NCBI taxonomy): domain Bacteria; kingdom Thermotogati; phylum Synergistota; class Synergistia; order Synergistales; family Synergistaceae; genus Cloacibacillus; species Cloacibacillus sp. The sequence continues at coordinate 9,692 of NZ_JAJBUX010000099.1, forward strand.
CTTGGCAAGCGCCGCGGCGTTGGCGTTGACGCTGTTCAGCAGCAGCATCAGCTTCAGGCGGTCATCCATGCGGTCGCCTCCCCTTCACGGTAGCTTATCGCCTCGGCGACATGCTTTACCTCTATCTGGGGCGCGCCGTCAAGATCGGCGATCGTCCGTGATATGCGCAGTACGCGCGAAAGGCCGCGCCCCGACAGTTTCACGCCTTTGAGCGCCTCAAGGATGAAGGCGCGGACGTCGGATTTCATCGAAGCGCTGCGCCGGAGAAATTTTTCCGGTATCTCCGAGTTGCAATGAAAGCCGAAGCCAGACCAACGTTCGGCCTGTATCCTGCGCGCTTCGGCGACGCGCGCCCGCACAATTTCGCTGCGCTCGCCGCAGTTTCCGCCGAGTGAGACAAGCTCTTCCGGGGTGAGGCGCGGCACCGCGACGTGCAGATCGATCCTGTCCAGTATCGGGCCGGATAATTTTCGCCGGTAGCGTTCCAGCGAGAACGGAGTGCATATACATTGCCGCTCGGAATCCCCCGCGAAGCCGCAGGGACAGGGGTTGCAGGCCGCGACGACAAGCACCTTGGCGGGATAGACTACGCTCCCCGCCGCGCGGCTCACCGTTATCGAACCGTCTTCAAGCGGCTGGCGCAGAGCTTCGATCACGTCGCGCTGAAATTCTGGAAATTCGTCGAGAAAGAGTACACCGCGCGAGGCGAGGCTGATCTCGCCGGGGCGCAGCGCGGAGCCGCCGCCGCAGATCGAGACGGCGCTCGCGGTATGGTGAACGGAGCGGAAGGGGCGTTCGCGGCTGAGCTCCAAGTTAAGCCCGGCGGTGCTACGCAGCAGCATGACCTCCATCATCTCCGCGTCGGAGAGAGGCGGCAGTATCCCCTTCAGCGCGCGGGCCAGCAGCGTCTTTCCCGAACCGGGCGAGCCGACGAACAATATATTGTGATGGCCGGCGGCCGCGATCTCAAGCGCGCGTTTCGCGGCGCTCTGCCCTTTGATGTCGGCAAAATCCGGGTCGGCGGAGACCGCCGTATCCTCGATCTTACGGCCGCTTACCGGCGCGAGCTCTTTTTCTCCGCGCAGGTGCGCGATAATCTCCCGCAGATCCTCCGCCGCGTAGGCACGCACACCATCCACAAGCGAGACCTCGGCGGCGTTTTCCGCGGGGATAAATAGTTCAATGTTATTTTCTTTGGCAAAAAAGGCGGCGGGAACAGCCCCCCTTACGCCGCGGAGCCTTCCGTCAAGCGCCAGTTCGCCGATGAAGAGCGAGGGACGGGGCACCGAAAGGTGGCCGGCGGCAGAGGCCAGCGCGACGGCGATCGGCAGGTCCAGCAGCGCCCCCTCCTTGGGGATGTCGGCGGGCGCGAGGTTTATTGAGACACGGCCGCGAATGTTGACGCCGGCGGCGCGAAGCGCGGCGCGCACCCGTTCGCGCGCCTCCTTGACGGCGGTGTCGGCAAGGCCGACCACCGAAATCGAGAAGAGGCCTCCCGTTATATCGACCTCCACCTCGACGGCGACGCCCTTCACCCCGCGCAGTGTAAGACCCGAGACGTTATTCATATGATCGGCTCGGTGATGCCGCGGAGATGTTCTATCCGCGGCTCCCGCCCTTCGGCAAGAATGACGGAGACAAGGTCTATGCGCCAGAAGCCGTTGTAATTGCGCTCCTCGGTCCAGGCGCGTCCGGCAAATATAAGGTTGGAGAGTTTACGCGGGCCAACGCTCTCCTCCGGGGACATCAGTCTGTTCTCGCCGCGCGTGCGCACCTCGGCAAAGACCAGCTCGTCCCCCTCTTTTGCGATGATGTCTATCTCGCAGCGCCCTATTCTTACGTTTCTCTCAATTATTGTGATTCCCTGCGCGGTAAGATAGCCGGCGGCGAGCTCCTCGCCCATACGCCCCTTGACGAGATGCGGCGCGCTGGGCGGCTCCGCCTCCGAATGTTTCGCGGACGGCGCGCCGCCGCGTTTTGCCTCAAGCTTCAGCGCGTATTCAAGAGAACGTTTCGTCATCGTCGTCAAGCACCCCTCTGAATGAGAGTCTGTGTATCGGTGATGGCCCGTATTTCGCGATCAGGCTTTTATGAAGCACGCTCGGATAGCCCTTGTGCTTCGCGAACGAATACTGGGGGTAGATACGGTCCATGACCTCCATCACGCGGTCGCGCAGCACCTTCGCGACTATCGAGGCAGCGGCGATCACGGGGACGCGGTCGTCGCCCTTGATCACCGGCTTCTGCGGCAGTCCAAGGCCGGGGATCGCCCTGTTGCCGTCCACAAGCACAAGCGACGGCGAAAGCGCCAGCTGTTCGATGGAACGCTTCATACACCAAAGCGAAGCCTGGAGGATATTTATTTTATCAATGCGCTGTGCGCAGGCGGCCTGCGCGCGCCAGATTATTCCGGCCTCGCATATCTTCTCAAAGAGCGCCTCGCGGCGCTTGGGAGTCAGTTTCTTTGAATCGCGCAGACCGGCGGAGAGCAGCCAGCGGCGCTGTTCGGCGGTCAAAATCGCGGCGGCAGCGACCACCGGCCCCGCGAGAGGGCCGCGTCCGACCTCGTCCGTACCGGCGATGATGAGGGCGGGCACGCCTAAAGGCTCTCCCACAACGGCGGGTCCTGCGGCCGTTCAAGGCTCATCCGCCCGAGTTTGCCGGTCGCGAACGAGTCGATAAATACGCGTCCCGCCGCCTCCATGTCAACGGCCCCGCCGGCTTTGAGCCTGCCCAGACGGCGTCCTATGCTTTCGAGAATCTCGTCCGCGGTGCCCTCGGGCTTAACGCCCCACGCCGCCTCAACGCCGCGCCAGAGGTCTTTGTCTATCATAAATCTTATGCAGTCCTTCGCGTGCTCCTCAAGATTGCCGATGACCTGGCCGCGTGAAGAGCCGATCCACGAGATCAGCCGATGGGCGCGCGCGTCGCCGTGCGGGTCAAGGATGCCCGGCGAGTCCACGAGCAAAAAGCCCTGCCCCTTGAACCAGGAGACGCCCTTCGTGATCCCCGGTATGCCGCCAACACGGGCCGCCTTGCGGCCGACGAGCTGGTTTATCAGCATCGACTTGCCGACGTTCGGAGTGCCGACGACCGCCATGCGCAGATCGCGGAAGGCGGGTTTCTTCTCGGTCAGGACCTTTATTATGCGGCTCATACCGCCCTTACGCAGGTCGAGAGGCCAAGCCTGCAGCCCCTCGCGCTTCAAATGATCCACCCAGAGCTTCGTCACCTTTTCGTCGGCGAGATCGGCCTTCGACAGCACGACCATCGTTTCGATCTTCGGCGCGAAGAGCGAAAGCATCGGCGAGGAGGTAAGACGGGGCGCGCGCGCGTCGCGCACCTCTATCAGCAGGTCGATATTCGCGGCAAGCGCCTCAAGCTGGCGCCTGCCCTTCGCCATATGTCCCGGATACCAGACGGTACGCGGCATCTAGTCGAGAAGCCCTATCCGGTTCAGCGGCCAATAACGGAAGACCGCCGGACCACGCATAAAGTTGGCGGGGACAAAACCCCAGAAACGTCCGTCCTGCGAGTTCGGCCTGTTGTCGCCGAGACAGAAATAACTGTCGGGCGGCACGGTGACGGCGGCCATATTATAGGTATCGGTATTCTTTACATAAGGCTCGAAGAGCTCCCTGTCATTCACATACACGGTGCCGTTCCTCATCTCCACCTTATCCCCCGGCAGCCCGATGATGCGCTTCACAAAATCGCGCCTCGGATCCACGGGATACTTGAAGACGACGATATCGCCGCGTTTAGGCTCCACCTTCGGCAGGTGATACAAAAATTTCAGCACCAGCACACGGTCGCCGATCTCAAGCGTCGGAATCATCGAACCGCTCGGAATCCAGAAAGCCTGGATCACGAAGGTCCTCAGGATAAGGGCGAGCACTACCGCCCATAAAACAGTCTCTATCGTCTCACGCCACCAAGGTTTGGCCATTACACATTTACCTCCAAAATCTATTACGGATTACAGTTTTGCATTATATTACAAACTCAGCGCAGCGCCTCGGGCAGAATCGCTATATCCGCGATCATTAGCGCGCCGCCCTCAAGCTTCGGGGATATAAGATCGCTGCCGGAAAATTCAAGGCTCACGCGGTTCACTCCGCCGGGGTTTATCACCTCGACGCGTTCCCCCGTGATCCCCAGCAGCAGCCCGGCGATCGCGCTCGCCGTGGAACCGGTGCCGCAGGAGAGCGTCATATCCTCGACGCCGCGCTCATAGGTCATTACGTCGAGCACGCTTGTGCGCTCCAAACTGGGGACGGCGAAGTTGACGTTCGTCCCCTCTGGAAAGAGGTCGAGCCTGCTGCGTATCGCGCGCCCTACGGAGGCGTACCCCTCGAAGGAATGGCTGCGCTCCCTCTCGAAGATCACCGCGTGCGGCACACCGACGGTGAGAAAGGTGTAGTTAAACTCGAAACCGTAAACCTCTGCGTGGGCGTCCACAACGGCATCCGAGACCGACACCGGCGCCAGGTCGAGGGTCACGCGCTCTCCGCAGACAACCGCGTGAACGCTGCCGCCCAGCGTCTCAAAGGTCATATTCTTAGACTTCGCGATCCCCTTTTCAAAGGCAAAACGCGCGATACAGCGCGCGCCGTTTCCGCACATTTCGCCCTCCGAACCATCACGGTTGAAGAGGCGCATCTTAAAATCGGCCCTCTCCGCGGGCTCCGCGGCGAGGATGCCGTCCGCCCCGAGCGCCTCCCGGCGGCGGCAGGCCAGACGCGCGGCCTCGGCAAGCGCCGCTCCGTCAAGTGCCAGCGACATATTATCTATGACAAGAAAATCATTGCCGTTTCCATTCATCTTAGAACAATTTATCATCATCAGTCTGCCCTTCTTATAGGGATACACTCATATATGCGGTATTTTAGCACATAACGGCGGGGAGGGCGAAAACAAAAGCATATCGCCCTCCCCATACTGCCGCTATCTATTTTTACCCGCGCCGCTGCGGGCGCAAATTTGACCTTAACTCGAGGCCTCCGTAACGGCGGCCTTCATCTCGCGGACATACCGCGCCACATGGGGCGCGGCCTCTTTGCCGTACCGCACGCAGAGCTTGACGATGGCGCTGCCGACGATAGCGCCGTCGGCGACGGCGGCCATCGCGCGCGCCTGCTCCGGGGTTGAAATGCCGAAACCGACGGCGCAGGGAATATCCTTCTCCATCTTCACAAGCCGCACCATCGCGCCGACGTCGGTCGTTATCTCGCCTCTGACGCCGGTGACACCGAGCGACGACACGCAGTAGATGAAGCCCTCCGCGGCGCGCGCGATCATCGCAACGCGGTCGTTGGAGGTCGGCGCGATGAGCGAAACAAGCTCCAGCCCGCCTGAGCGGCAGGGCGCGGCGAACTCCTCCTTTTCCTCGAACGGCACGTCCGGCAGTATCAGCCCGTCGACGCCCGCCGAGGCGGCAGCCTTCACGAATCTCTCCGTCCCGTAGGAATAGACCACGTTGGCGTAGGTCATAAACACCAGCGGCACGGAAATCTTCGCGCGGATACGGCGCACCATCGCGAAAATCTTATCGGTGGTCACCCCTCCCGCAAGCGCGCGCACGTTGGCCGCCTGGATCACCGGCCCCTCGGCGGTCGGATCGGAAAAGGGAATGCCGAGTTCGATAATATCCGCGCCCGCCTCCGCCATCGCGCAGACAATCTTTTCCGTGATCTCCAGATCAGGGTCGCCGCAGGTGACGAATGGAATGAAAGCCTTGCCGGAGCCAAACGCCTCTCTTAACCTACTCATGGATATCCTCCCCTCTGTAGCGGGCGATCGCCGCGCAGTCCTTGTCGCCGCGGCCCGACAGGTTGATGACGATTATCTGATCGCCGCCCATCCGCGGGGCGATCTTCCGCGCGTGGGCTACGGCATGCGCGCTCTCAATGGCGGGAATGACGCCCTCCATGCGCGAAAGATACTCAAAGGCCTCGACGGCCTCCGCGTCGGTTACGGGCACATATTCGGCGCGTCCCGTATCATGCAGATGCGCGTGCTCCGGACCGATGCCCGGATAATCGAGCCCCGCCGAGATGGAATAGACCGGCGCGATCTGTCCGTACTCATCCTGGCAGAAGTACGACTTCATGCCGTGGAAGATGCCGAGCCTGCCGGTGGCGATGGTCGCCGCCGTCTCCGGCGTATCCGCGCCGCGCCCCGCCGCCTCGCAGCCGATGAGACATACGGAGGCGTCGGGGATAAAATGATAAAAGGCCCCTATAGCGTTTGAGCCGCCGCCGACACATGCCAGCACGACATCCGGTAATTTACCCTCCGCCGCGAGAAGCTGCTCCTTTATCTCCCTGGAGATCACCGACTGGAAATCGCGCACGATCGTCGGGAACGGGTGCGGCCCCATACATGAACCGAGAACGTAATGCGTATCGCTGATGCGGCTCGTCCATTCGCGCATCGTCTCGCTCACCGCGTCCTTAAGCGTGCCGGTGCCGCTATCTACGGCGTGGACCTTCGCCCCCAGCAGCCGCATGCGGTAAACGTTGAGTGCCTGCCGTTCGGTATCCTCGCGCCCCATAAAGACCTCGCACTCAAGCCCCATCAGAGCCGCGGCGGTGGCCGTCGCGACACCGTGCTGTCCGGCCCCTGTCTCGGCGATGACGCGTTTTTTACCCATACGCTGCGCGAGCAGCACCTGCCCCAGCACGTTGTTTATCTTATGCGCGCCGGTATGGTTCAGATCCTCGCGCTTGAGGTATATCTTCGCGCCGCCGAGGTCGGCGGTCATGCGCCGCGCGAAATATAGCCGCGAGGGGCGTCCCGCGTAGTCGTTAAGCAGCGCCGTCAGCTCCCGGTTGAAATCCTCGTCGTCCTTATAGTGATTATAGGCCGCTTCCAATTCAATGACGGCGTTCATCAGCGTTTCGGGAATATACTGCCCGCCGTGGACGCCAAACCGTCCGTTATCCATTATGAATACCTCCTCACCGCGGCCACTGCCGCCTCTATCTTCACGGGGTCCTTGACCCCCTCAGTCTCCACGCCGCTGCTCATATCCACCGCGAAGGGGCGCAGCCGCGCCAAAGCGTCGGAGATATTTTCCGCTCCCAATCCGCCGGCGAGAAAAAACGGCCTTTCGAAACCCTCCGCCAGCCGCCAGTCGAACCGCTCCCCCGTGCCGCCGCCGCTGTCCAGCAGCACATAGTCCGCTAGACTCTCCGCGGCGCGCTCCGCGTCCGCGGGCGACGCCACGCGGAAGGCCTGTATCAGCATCCCCGCCGAGAGGCGGCGCAGCTCCTTAATATAGGAAGCATCCTCCGTGCCGTGCAGCTGCGCGGCGCCGATCACGCCATCGTTGAGCAGCCGCGCCACCAGCGACGGGCTCTCGTCGACAAATACCCCCACGGGAACGATGCCTGGGTTCAAGCGGGCCGCAAGTTCGCGTGCCCGCTGCGGCGTCACATTTCGGCGGCTCCTGGGCACATTGATGACAAAGCCGCAGTAATCGGGGAGGTACCTGTTTACATAGTCAATATCGCAGGGGCGCGTGAGCCCGCATATTTTGATCCTCGTCATTGGCCGCCGCCCCGCAGTTCGGCGAGCATCGCGCGCCTGTCCGCGGTGCGCATCAGCTTTTCACCGATAAGCACCGCGTCGACGCCGTGCCGCCGCAGCCTTTCAATATCACCGGCGCTCTCGATGCCGCTTTCGGAAACAAAGACGATCTCCGGCGGCACCAGCGAACGCAGGCGGCAGCTGACCTCCATATCCACCTGAAAGTTCCTGAGATCGCGGTTATTGACGCCGACGATCCTCGCCCCGGCCCTCAGAGCCCGCTCCACCTCGGCCTCGTCATGCGCCTCTACGAGCGCCGAAAGGCCAAGCTCCCCGGCGAGCTGCGCGAAGGAACACAGCTGCGCGTCGTCGAGGAGGGCGCAGATCAGCAGCACCGCCGAGGCTCCGAGCGCCCGCGCCGCGCAGACCATATACTCGTCCACGACAAAATCCTTGCGCAAAACGGGGATCGATATCTCCTCCGCTATCTCGCTCAGATAGCGGTCCTCACCCTTGAACCAGTACGGCTCCGTGAGACAGGAGACCGCCGCCGCGCCCGCCTCCTGATAGTCGCGCGCGATATCAAGATAGGGAAAATCAGCGGCGATGAGCCCTTTAGAGGGAGAGGCCCGCTTTACCTCGCAGATGAAGGATATATCGCCGCCCTTCAGCGCCCGTTCAAAGGCGAAGGGCTCGCGCTCTTTGGCGGCCGCCTCTGCCCGCCGCATTACCTCGGAGAGAGGCCGCCGGACCTTCTCCTCCGCCACACGCAGCTTCGTGCGCCCGGCGATCTCCGCGAGGATGTTCACCTGTTGCTCTCCGCGATAAATTCTTCGAGCTTTTTCAGCGCCGCGCCGGAATCCAGCAGCTCCTCGGCCATCCGCACGCCGGCCTCCACCGTTTCGGCCCTGCCGCCGATATAAAGCGCCGCGCCAGCGTTGAGACAGACCGCCTGCCGTTTCGCGCCGCGCTCCCTGCCGGCGAGGATCGCCCTTGTGATAGCCGCGTTCTCCTCGGGAGTGCCGCCGGTCAGCTCGGATTTGTCGCAGCGCTGATAGCCAAAGCGCTCCGGCGTTATCTCATAAGACTGGAACCAGCCCTCTTTTATCTCGCAGACCGACGTCGGCGCGCTCATCGATATCTCGTCGAGCCTGTCCTGCCCATAGACCACCATGCCCCTGACGACGCCCAAGCGGGACATCACCTGCGCGAGCGGCTCCACCAGCGCCTCCTCATAGACCCCCATCAGTTCGCGGTTCGCCCCGGCGGGATTGGTGAGCGGGCCAAGGATGTTGAATACGGTGCGGATGCTGAGCTCCTTGCGGATCGGCGCGACATACTTCATCGCGATATGATAATTCTGGGCAAAGAGGAAGCAGATATTTATCTCCCTCAGCAGCCGCGCACTCTCCTCCGGCGCAAGGGTAATCTTCACCCCGAGCGCCTCGAGGACGTCCGCCGCGCCGCACTTCGAAGAGGCAGCGCGGTTGCCGTGCTTGGCGACCGGCACGCCGCCGGCGGCGATCACCATCGCCGAGGTCGTCGATATATTGAAAGAGTTGGCGTTGTCGCCCCCCGTACCGACTATCTCCAGCACATCCATGTCGTGCAGCAGTTTGACGCAGTGCTGGCGCATCCCCGCCGCCGAGCCGGTGATCTCCTCCGTCGTCTCGCCCTTAAGCGAAAGCGCCGTCAGATAGGCCGCCGTCTGGACCTGGCTCGTCTTTCCGTCCATGATCTCGTTCATCACGTCCTGCGCCTCGGAATAGCTCAGATCCTCTTTTTTTGAGAGTCTTATTATCGCCTCTTTGATCATCTCTATTACCTCCTGATCCATTCAAGAAAATTTTTCATGATCGCCGGACCGTCGGGGGTCATCACCGACTCCGGATGAAACTGTACGCCGCAGACAGAACGTTCGCGGTCCTCCACCGCCATCACCTCGCCGTCCGCCGTGCGCGCGGTGACCCGCAGCACCGGTGGCAGGCTCTCCTCTACGGCTGAAAGCGAATGATAGCGCGCCGCGGGAAAGCCATCTGCGATTCCTTTAAAAAGCAGGCTCTCAGGCTCGGCAAATACCGCCGAAACCCTGCCGTGCATCAGGCTCTTCGCGTAAGATACGCGTCCGCCGAGGGCCGTGCAGATGACCTGCAGGCCCAGACAGACGCCAAAGATAGGGATATTTCCGGCAAATCGCCGTACTACCAAAGGGCAGATCCCCGCCTCCTCCGGTCTGCCGGGGCCGGGAGAGAGGAATATCGCCCGCGGCGCGAGGGCCGCTATCTCCTCCAGCGTCAGCGCATCGTTGCGCGCCACCGTAATATCTGGATCAAAGGAGCCGATAAGCTGGTAAAGGTTATAAGAAAAGCTGTCGTAGTTGTCAATGAGCAGAAACATTATAATCCTCCCTCCGCGTCGCGAAGGGCCCGCACAACGGCCCGCGCCTTGTCGGCGCACTCGCGGTACTCCCTCTCTGGAACGCTGTCGGCGACGATACCGGCTCCTGACTGCACGCAAAGACGGCCATCCTTTTTATAGGCGAGGCGAATGGCGATACAGGTGTCCATATTGCCGCTGAAATCAAGATACCCGACGGCCCCGCCATAAATACCGCGTCTGCCGCCCTCAAGCTCACGGATAATCTCGCAGGCGCGTATCTTCGGAGCGCCTGAAAGAGTGCCGGCGGGAAGGATAGAGTCGACGGCGTCCACGGCGTCGCGGTCCGCGCGCAGCAGCCCCGATACCGTCGAACCAATGTGCATCACATGCGAGAACCGCTGAATCGCCATATACTCCTCGACGCGGACCGAATTCAGGCGGCAGACACGCCCCAGGTCGTTCCGTCCGAGATCCACCAGCATGTTGTGCTCGGCGAGCTCCTTCTCGTCGGCGAGCAGTTCGCGTTCAAGCGCCGCGTCCTCCACCTCGTCGGCTTCGCGGCGGCGGGTACCGGCGAGGGGAAACGTGTAAAGAGCACCGTCCTCCAGACGCGCCAGCGTCTCCGGCGAAGCGCCCGCGATCTCGATATCGTCGCTGGAAAAATAAAACATATAGGGCGATGGATTAAGCGTGCGCAGCACCCTGTAGGTATCGAAAAGGCTGCCCTCCGCATCCGCCGTGAGAGGATTGGAGAGCACCACCTGAAAAATATCGCCCTCGCGTATATGATCCTTAGCGCGTTCCACCATGGCGCGGAACTCATCCTTTGAGAAGCGCGGCGTCAGCTCTTCCTTCAGCCGCAGCGGCTTGAAGGCCGCCTTCGCGCCGCTCTCCAGCAGCGCCCCCGTCTCGTCGAAAATCGCCTCGGCACGGCGGTATCCCTCCTCGATATCATCCGTGGGAACGCCAGCGATCAAAACAAGCTTCTGCCGGTAATGGTCAAAAGCGATGACGCGGTCAAAAAGCATCAGATCCACGTCGCGAAAATCACGCTCCTCCGAAGCGCCGCGCAGAGTGGGCTCCGCGTATTTAAGATAATCATAGGAAAAATAACCTACCAGCCCGCCGCAGAAGGGCGGCAGCCCTTTTACCTTGGGGCTGCGGTGTCTTTCGAGGACGGCGCGGATCGCCGCGCCGGGATGATCTACCTCCTCCACGCGCTCCCGAACCTCTTCGCCGTCCACGTCTTCGCGGATGCGCAGCATACCCTCCGAGCAGGTAAGCTCGAGCGTGGGGGCGCAGCCGAGAAAAGAATAACGGCCCCACCGCTGATTATTCTCGGCGCTCTCAAGCAAAAAACAGTGGCGGCCGGCGGCCCGCAGCGTCCGCATCACCTCCACGGGGGTATAACGGTCGGCGTAGAGCTCGCGACAGACCGGCACCCGGCGGTAATCTCCCGAGCGGGCCAGCGCCCGCACATCTTCCAGAGTCGGATACATCGAAAAACCTCCATCCTCCGCCGGAGAATAAAAAAACGTCCCCGGCAGAATAATAATCTGCCAAGGACGGGTAAAATTCCCGCGGTGCCACCTTGCTTCACGGCATGTGCGTGCTCTTTGCGAGATACAATCATATCTCCGGCAACTGACGTATGCCCTCACGTCACGGAATACTCGGCTATAAACCTTTCCCCGCGCCCTCGGTGGTCCATTTGCCTGACTGCGTTCCACCCGGTTCTCAGCATCCCGGACTCTCTGTAAGTGCACGACAGACGTTATCTCCACGTCAATGGTTTGTCATATTCAACTGTTGGTTAGTATATGCCAAAATCTATATCTGTCAATAGCGCCTTTTACCGCATCGGCCTCCGAGCCAATACCAGCGGTGACGAACAGAGGCAATTCGTCGCGCCGATTTCCCCTCCTGTAAGACAAAAACACCAACAATCGCTTGACAAATCAATAGCACAAACTATATTGTATATCATAGGTATTTTTACCTAATTCTATATTTCATGCTTTGTGTATTTTAAAACATATTGAAAAGGAGCCTGATACGTTATGTCGTCACTCAACGCTGATCAACATTTAACTTTGATACCCCCCCCCGTACGAGTTTATTAAAGTTTACAAATAAACTCGTACTCCCGCTAACTCTCTTTTTACTAACCCTCTTTATCCTCGCCTCGTCCCAGCATGCCTGCGCCCTGACGCAGGAGGGCGGCGTCTATCAGATCGCCACTTCGGCGGACCTCATCGACTTCCATAATGGGCTTGACAGCGGTACCATACCGCTCTCCGCCGACGCGCTGCTCACCGCCGACATCGACCTCGCGGACGCTGACGGCAAACTCATGGACTGGACGCCCATCAGCGGCGACTACGCCGGCACCTTTGACGGCGCGGGCCATTCCGTCAAAGGCTATGAGATAACGAAAACGGTCGGAGGAAATAATTACGCCGGCTTCTTCAGTATTATTGACTTCGGTGGCGTCGTGCGCGGACTCACTGTAGAGGGCGGTGTGAATATCACCTCCCTCTCAACAGGTAGCAACGTCATTGCCGGTGCCGTCGCCGGCTGGAACTACGGCATAATAGAGAGCTGCCAAAGCACCAGCACCGCCGCTGTCATTATCAATGTTGACATCACCTCTAGCAGAGCGGGCGGCATCGCGGGACATAACAACGGCAAGATCATCGACTGCGCAGCCGCCGGCGGCGTCAGAGCCGAAAACAGCGACATGGAAAATACAATCGGCGGCATCAGCGGCTGGAACAACAGCGGCACCATCACAAGCTGCATTAACGACGGCCCCGTCGCCGCCAAGGGCGACTCATACAACTACGCGGGCGGCATCGCGGGACAAAACAACGGCGAGATATATAACTGCGCCAACCGCGTCTCCATCTCAGCCTCCGCCTCAAACAAGGGGGATAATCAGGCGGGCGGCATCGCGGGACAGAGCGGCGGCGAGATATACAACTGCGCCAACCTCGGAGATGTCTCCGTCTCGGCGGATGCGACTGCAGACCACCAGTCCAGCAACGCGGGCGGCATCGTGGGAAAGACCTCGAACAGCGGTATTCTGGCGATAGGCAGCTGCGCCAATAGCGGACTTGTCACCCTCACCGTCAGCGGTGATGTCAACTCATTCCACGGCGGCGTGCTCGGTGGCGAAGGAAATGCTGCCACAATAGAAAACTGCGCCTGGCTGAAGGGAACGGCTGAATATGGCGTCGGCAGCGATAAGAATAACACGAAAACGAAAATGCTTGACGAGAACGCGATGAAAAATGCCGTCACCACCCTCACCGCGCAGACCGCCGAGCGCCGCATCACCGCCAACGGCGGATCGACGACGATCATGTTCATCACCCTCCCCGGAACTCCGGTAACGTATGGCAACAATGTTAGAAATTCGAGGGCAAGTACCAAAAGCGATATCATCACCATCGGCAAGAGCGAGATCGACAGCAGCGGCAAGATAACGGTCACCGCCAAGAACAAGACTGGAGATGCCGCCGTTGCGCTCTCCGCCGACCTCTATATGAGCGACTTCAACCACGGCGATATTATTATTCCTACGCCCCCGCTCACATATTCCTTCACACGCACCATCGAGGTTGTGGAACCCATCTACGTCACCGGCGTGCAGATAACATCGAGCAAGGACATCACACTCGAAGGCGCCGACCGTACCGAGCAGCTCTCGGCCCACGTGCTGCCGGAAAACGCCGTGAACCAGGGAATCGTCTGGAAAAGCAGCTCCCCCGACATCGCCGAAGTAGACAAGAACGGCAGAGTGACCTCAAAGGGGGAAGGCAGCGCCACTATATGGGCCATCGCCTCCGAGAACGAAAACATCTCCGACGACTGTACTGTGACCGTAATTCCTGTGCCCGTCAACGGTGTGCGGATATCGAGCACGGACATCAAACTTGATCTCTCCGTACGTACGGCGCAGCTCTCGGCCCACGTGCTGCCGGAAAACGCCAAGAATAAAGCAATCATCTGGAACACCAGTAGTGCCGACGTCGCCGTGGTCGACCCGTACGGCAAAGTTACCAAAAAGGGCCCCGGCAGCGCCACTATAAGGGCCGCCGCCGCAGAGAGCCCGGACGTCTTCTACGCCGACTGCAATGTGAGCGTCACTGAAGCGGAGATGATAGGAGTCCGTATTTTTGCAAAGGACGGCAAAACAACCCCATATGTCGGAGAAGAGCTCAACGTAAATATTATATTCGCCCCTAGATTCCCCACAAATACGGAGCTTACGTGGACGATAGACGACCCCTCCGTCCTCTCGCTTGATAAAGTGGTGGAGACGGACACCGGCGAAATAGCGATCTTCAAAACGCTCAAAGCCGGCCCGGCTTCCATCAAAGCCCGGTCTGTGGATAATAGCAGCGTCAGCAGCAATAATCTTGATATCACCGTGCTTAAACCGACGGTCTGGGTCACCGGCATTAAGCTTTCAAAAGAGGCAGTGCAGCTGAATTCGGGAGAGCACGAGAAACTCACCGCCACCATCTATCCGGCAGAGGCCAGCGACAAAAGAGTCGAATGGAAGAGCAGCGACGAAAAGATCGCCAGCGTCAGCGAAAATGGCGAGGTCGTCGCCCACAACCCCGGCGAGACCATCGTTACCGCCACCGCCCTCGGCACGAAAGAGGGTACGGTCGTCTCAGCAGACTGCCTCGTCACCGTAACCGCTCCCACCGTGCCGGTGGAGTCGGTGAAGATATCCCCCGAGGGCACGACGCTGAAGATCGGCGATACCCTCCGGTTCACCGCAAACATACTGCCGGCCAACGCCGATTATAAGGGCGTCACCTGGAAGAGCAGCGACGAAAAGATCGCAGCAGTGGACGCCAACGGCGGAGTGACCGCCCTCGCTGTCGGCTTCGCCACCATCACCGTCACGACCGACGACGGTTTGAAGACCGCCGAGGCCACCGTCTCCGTCAACAAGGTCTACAGCAGCGGCAGCGGCTGCGCCGCGGGCGTAGGCGCGCTGGCGCTCTTCGCGCTGATACCGCTCTGGATGAGAAGAAGGAAAAGGTAATAAGAGAGGCAAAGAAAGAAAAGTAACAGGCAAAAAACGATACAAGGGCGCGGGCGAAAGGCCCGCGCCCCTTATCATAGGCGCAGTCCGCAGCGCCCCAACCACTCCCGAAAGACGCCGGTCCCCAGGTCAAGCCCGGGGAGGCGGGCTAAAACAAACCGCTATTTATATATTGGCAGGAAAAGAATAAATTACGGTTTAGCCTTTGACTTTGCCTTTAAAGGCGCCCTCTGTGAGGCGGCCAGGGAGCCGAAATCCTTGATTTCGTGCGATTCGGCTGGTAGTTACATCAGAGCTGGCTCGGCGGTGTTTTTTCGCCGAGACTGAGGGAGAGTTGACCTTAGGTTCTTCCGCGGCTTTTGCCGCGGACTCTGTATGGCGCGGTTTCCGCGCCATACAGAGCAACACTCCTTCCGTCTCGCCG
>NZ_JAJBUX010000100.1 GCF_020860125.1 Cloacibacillus sp.
CTATGAATCTTACAAAAGTCAACAAAAATGTATATAATACGTATATAAATTTTTTATTGCTACCAATATGTATGCTTTAGGTAGGCTAACCTGTTTGACACATTCGATACCAGAAGATATATTAATAAAATAGTGAGATTATGCCGTCTGGCGTTGTGGTTACGAATAACTTACCGTCGCTTGTGGCTTATTTGCTGCGGTTTCGATTTTATTTCAGGACAGGAGGTACATAAGGATGCCCAATGAAGGAAGCGTCTCTCCCAAAGAACGGGTAAATATCGTTTATAGGCCAGCCACGGGAGATGTACAGGAAGAGGTAGAACTGCCCCTTAAACTTATGGTTGTCGGGGATTTCACGCTGCGCAAGGATGACAGAATGCTGGAGAACCGCGAGGCTATCAGCGTGGACAAGGATAACTTCGACAAGGTGATGCAGAGCCAGGGGCTTTCGCTGTAGATGCAGGTACCGGACAAGCTCTCCGGCACCCCCGATGCCATGCTCTCGGCCGACCTTAAATTTAACACGCTCAAGGATTTCGGCCCCGACGCTTTGGTGGAGATGGTGCCCGAGCTCGCTAAGCTGATGCAGCTGCGCGAGGCGCTCAAGGCGCTTAAGGGGCCGTTGTCCAACATTCCCAATTTCCGCAAAAAGCTGCAGGATCTTGTAAACGACGAAAAGACTCGCGAAGCCCTGCTTCAGGAGCTGGGCATCGACGGAGAGCAGGAGAAGTAAAATGGCAGACGAACAGAGAGAAACTATGGAACAGCAGGCGGAGGCTCCCTCGTCGAGTTTGCTTGACGAAATCATAGAGGCGTCCAAAATCAAGCCGACCGACGAAGGTTACGCCGTAACCCGCGCCGGCCTGCAGGAATTTATCCGCGAGATAGCGTCGAGCGGCTCTTCGCCGAAAGTTACGGGTGCGCTGGTCGATGCGATGATCGTCGAGCTGGACAAGAAGCTTTCAGATCAGGTCAACGAGATAATGCACAACAACCAGTTCCGTGAGCTGGAATCGTCCTGGCGTTCGCTGAAATTCCTTGTGGATAACGTTGATTTCCGGCAGAATACCAAAGTGGAGATCATCAATGTTTCCAAGCAAGACCTGCTTGACGACTTTGAGGATTCCCCGGAGGTTGTTAAGTCTGGTCTTTACAAACATATATACACGGCTGAGTTTGGTCAGTTCGGCGGCCAGCCCGTTGGAGCCATCGTCTCCAATTACACCTTTGGCCCAGGACCGCAGGATATGGAGCTGCTCCGCAATGTGGCGAGCGTGTCGGCCATGTCGCACGTGCCATTCATCGCCGCCGCTGGACGTGAATTTTTTGGCATTGATTCGTGGGGTGAGCTGCCAAACCTGAAGGATCTCCACTCCATCTTTGAGATGCCACAGTATGCGAAATGGCGTTCGCTCCGCGCGAACGAAGACAGCCGCTATCTTGGGCTGACCCTGCCGCGCTTCTTGCTGCGGCTGCCATATGGCGAAGATACAACTCCGGCGAAGAGCTTCAGTTTTACCGAGGCTGTACCGGACAACGACGACTTCTGCTGGGGCAACACGTCCTTCGCACTAGCTTCGCGGCTGGCGGATAGCTTTGCAAAGTATCGCTGGTGCAGTAACATTATCGGTCCTCAAAGTGGCGGTGCGGTGCAGAACCTCCCACTCTACCAGTTTGAGCAGAGGGGCGAGATACAGACCAAAATACCAACAGAAGTGCTTATCTCTGAACGGCGTGAATACGAGCTTGCCGAGGAAGGCTTCATTGCACTGACCATGCGCAAGGGCTCCGACAACGCAGCGTTCTTCTCCGCCAATTCCGTGCTTAAGGCCAAGGTGTTCCCGAACACCCCGGAGGGCAAAGCGGCGGAGACTAATTATAAACTCTCGACTCAGCTGCCTTACATGATGATTATGAACCGCCTGGCTCACTACATCAAGGTAATACAGCGTGAGAATATCGGCAGCTGGAAGGAACGTGCCGACATCGAACGAGAGCTCAACGTCTGGATAAGCCAGTACGTTACGGAGATGGACAATCCCGACGCTATAACCCGCAGCAAGCGCCCGCTGCGCATGGCGAATGTTGCGGTCAGCGAAGTGCCTGGAGATCCTGGGTGGTATTCCGTCAACCTGCTGGTCCGTCCGCACTTCAAGTATATGGGCGCGAACTTTACGCTCTCTCTTGTAGGTAAACTGGACAAACAATAATAACGGTTCAGCCTAAAGAAAGGAGAAATATAAATGGCACTTACTTCGTATATGAAAATTAAAGGAAAAAGCCAGGGTGACATTAAAGGCGACTGCGAGCAGGGTGGCGACAAGAAGGATTCCATCCTTGTCTATGCCACGGAGCACAAGGTTGAAATTCCCAAAGACACCCATACGGGGCTTCCTACGGGGCAGAGAATACACCACCCCTATAAGATAATTATGGCTAAGAGCCAGGCTTCGCCGAAGCTGTACAAAGCCTGCTGCACCGGCGAGCAGCTTAACGTAACGCTTGATTACTATCGTATCAAGTCTGACGGCGTCGAGGAAAAATACTTCACCGTCAAAATGGAGAACGCCATTGTGGTGGAGATTAACCAGGTCACACCACTCTCGTTCCTGCCCGAAAGCAAGCCCTTCCACGATATGGAAGATGTGCGGTTCACCTATTCGAAGATCACTTGGACCTACAACGACGGTAATATTGAATATACCGACGACTGGAAAAAGTAAATACCGCTTAGCCTGGTAGGTCGAAGTATCGTCAATGAGGCAGGGAGAGGCAGAAAAAATAGATGTCTCGCTCTGCCTTGTTTGTTTTTATGAAATTTTCAGGCCGCGCCTAGCGGCAAAAGGAGGTACATATGTCCACAGGAGTAGACATTGCCGCGCTTTTTGAAAAATGCAACGACTTTATCACCGTAGCCCTTAATAACGCCGCTGGCAGCGCCGTCAGGCGAGGGCACTATGAGGTTTCAATAGAACATCTGTTGTTGGCCTGCCTGAACGAAGAGCAGAGCGACATCCCGATGGCGCTCGCCGCATTTGGAGCAGAGACCGCCAAAGTCCAGCGCGCGCTGAACGCCGCAGTCGATGAATTCAGAAGCGGAAACGGAGGCCGCCCCGTATTCTCTCCGCTGCTGATCGAACTCATGGAGGCTTCGTGGATGGTGGCGTCGGTCGATCTCAATCTCAGCCAGATTCGTTCCGGTGCGATATTGCTTACTTTTCTGCGTAAGCCGGCCGTTTATGCCCAAGGGGACTATGTCCGTGAATTTTCCGCGATCAACCGCGAAAACCTGCTTAAGGACTTTGCAAAAATCGCGCGCGAATCTAAGGAAACTTCCGTAGTTCTGCCGCAGGGGCCTGCCTCGCGTCAGGGAGTTGTGTCTGGCGGCGACGGCGAAAGCTTTATCGCAAAATTTTGCGACGACTTTACCGCCAAGGCGAAGGCCGGAAAGATAGATCCCGTATTCGGACGCGACGCAGAGATTCGGCAGATGGTGGATATCCTGGCTCGCCGGCGCAAAAACAACCCTATCCTTGTCGGAGAACCAGGAGTCGGAAAAACAGCGGTTCTTGAAGGTCTGGCGCTGCGCATCATACAGGACGACATACCGGACACTCTGAAAGGTTCGGTTCTGCTCTCTCTCGATATGGGGCTTCTTGAGGCCGGGGCGAGCGTCAAGGGAGAATTTGAGCGCAGGCTTAAGGGTGTGCTGGACGAGATCAAGGCCAGTGAGAAACCCGTCATACTGTTCATAGACGAAGCTCATATGCTGGTAGGCGCGGGCGGTCAGGCCGGCGGCTCAGATGCCGCCAACCTGATGAAGCCGGCTCTCGCGCGCGGCGAAATCAAGACCTGCGCCGCGACTACGTGGAAAGAGTACAAAAAATATTTTGAAAAAGATGCGGCGCTTGCGCGTCGTTTCCAGCTAGTCAAGCTTGACGAGCCATCACCGCATACCGCGGCGCTGATACTGCGTGGAATACGCGCCGGATATGAGAAAGCGCACGGAGTCCTTATACGCGACGACGCCATTGAGGCCGCCGCCGCTCTTTCCGCGCGTTACATCGGCGGACGCTTTCTGCCCGACAAGGCCATCGACCTGCTGGACACCGCGTGCGCGCGCGTCAAGGTCAGCCTCTCATCCAAGCCCGCTCCGCTGGAGGACGCCGAACGCGCTCGCCAAGCCGCAGAACGCGAGCTGGATGGACTTCGCCGCGACTGCACCAACGGTGTTGAAGTGGACGGGAAACGCATAGAGGAATTGACAGGAAGGATTGAAGCGTTAACGGCGGAAGAGGGCCGCCTCAAATCCCAGTGGGAAGAGGAAAAAAAATCCGCCGAAGAATATATCGCCTGCCGCGGCGCGATGCTCAGCGCCTCAAGTATGTGGCAGCCGGAGAGTCCGGATGCAGAAACGCAGAACGGGGCCGATACGAACTCGGGAGATAAAGCGAAAAAAGACGAAGAATCTCTTCGCCTTGCTTTCGCCAAGGCGAAGGAGCGCTACGAATCGCTGCACGATGAAGGACGTCTTGTCCATGTGGAAGTTACTGCCGAAGTTGTCGCCCAGGTCGTCTCAGATTGGACCGGAATCCCGACCGGCCGTATGGCCAGCCAGCAGGCCGCCGTCGCGCAGGATCTTGACCGGCTGCTTGGAGAGCGCATCAAGGGACAGTCTCCGGCGCTTCGCATCATTGCGAGCACAGTGCAGGCGTCGACGGCGGGGCTGAGGTCTCCCGACCAGCCGCTCGGAGTGTTCCTGCTGGTCGGCCCCTCCGGCGTCGGCAAGACGGAGACGGGGCTGGCCCTTGCGGAACTGCTGTTCGGCAACAGCCGCAGCGTCATCACCGTCAACATGAGCGAGTTCCAGGAAAAACACACCGTCTCGCGCCTTATAGGCTCGCCGCCGGGCTACGTAGGCTACGGCGAGGGCGGCATGCTGACGGAGGCCGTCAGGCGCCAGCCCTATTCCGTGGTGCTGCTGGACGAATGCGAAAAGGCCCATATCGATGTTATGAACCTTTTCTATCAGGTCTTTGACAAGGGTATTCTCACAGACGGAGAAGGCAAAGAGGTCAGCTTCAAAAACACCATTATCATGCTAACCTCAAATCTTGCATCGGAAACTATCCAGAACATGACCGCGGGAGCCGTCGATGTAGATGAAGATAATCTCTTAGAGTCTATTCGTCCTGAGCTGTCGCACCATTTCCGTCCGGCGCTGCTGGCGAGAATGACGATAGTGCCTTACCGCAGCCTTGGAGAGGACGCGATGAAACTGATTGCCGGAGCGAAACTAGCCGCCGTCGCTAAACGTCTTAAGACAAACAGCGGTGTAGAGCTTACAGTTGCGCCGGAGGTGGCTGACCTTATCGTATCGCGCTGCACTGAAACCGAGACTGGCGCGCGCAACATTGAGACCATCCTGGCAAGGTCTATACTGCCCAAGCTTGCGCACTGCCTGCTTGAACGGATGTCCGGCGGTGAAATGCCGCCCAGGGCGGAACTCTGCGTCGGCGGCGACGGATCTTTCACGCTGTGCTTCTCTGACGATGCTGCGGCGGGCGAATTTGCGGAGCCTAAGGACGAGAACGCTGCCGCTCCCTCTGAGCCGAGGACAGAGGAGTAATCGCGAGGCCGTTCCGGTAAAAAATTTTCAAGCGTAAGAGAGAGCCGCCTGTGTCTTTAATACCGACTCAGGCGGCTCTCTGCCGCTTTTTTTGTTCAAATGGTAAAAGAGGTATGCGCGCTTTGCAGGCTGGCCGCCGTCAGTTCCATCCAAGCACGGCGGAGGGCCTGATTCCCGCGAGCTTTTCGCGTACCTGCTCCGCGCCCGCGGAGTCGCCGGCAAGGTCGAGGGCGCGGCAGGCTGCCAGCATGGCCTCAACCGCAAGGTCCGGTTCCAGCTTCGCCAAATCATCCCTCTCTATCTCCTGCAGCATAGCCTTGGCAAGCCCGGCAGCGGTTTTGGTTTCGCGCTGCGAGCAGAGTATTCGGAGTTCTTCGGAGCACAGCCGCATATTTCCCACCGCGGACGGGCCGTGCGCCTCTTCGAGCCTTTTAAGCGCCCCTGCGGCGTCGCCGCCTGAGAGAAGTTCGCGCGCCTCCGCCATGGCCGTTTCCGTCCTTCCTGTTCCGGCCGTGCCGCCATGCGGCGAATTTTGAGACGAACCTTTCGCCGCAATTTCTTCGAGCCATGAACGCGTCTGCGGCGAAACGAAGGGGACGCCGCCGTCGTAGCTGAGCGCAGTCAGACCCGGAAGCCGCTTGAGAAAGGCCGATGTTTCACCTCTTAAGCGCGACCTTGCCTCGCTGAATACCGGTCCTAGAATGGCAAGGGCTTCGTCCGCCATGCGCTGTAAATCAATATACAGTGGAAAAGATGGAAAAAGATCGTCTGCGGCGAGCGCAGCCTTGAGCCAATTCTGACCAGAAAGGAGCCTTTCTACGGCTGCGATTCTATCTATGTCGGGAGGAGGTATCATCGTCTGCCCCGAGCCGTCCGCAGGCGGCAGCGCTGTAATCCTGCTCCACAGCGCGGCACGTGGAAGCTGCCAGGCGAGATAGTTGGCAGGGTCCTCGGCGCGGAGCGCGAATGCGTAGGCGCGTGCAGCATCCACGAAGGCAGACTGCAGCGATGCCGCATCCTGCCCCAACGATGCCTGGGCCGCCGGGCGCGGCGTTTCGCTGGTTGTCGTCTCTCGCCGCTCTTCCGTCACGCTTTTTTGCGGCTCCGGTTCTGGCTCAGGCTGCGTTTTCTCTGGCAGAATAGGAATAGCGCGGACCGCTTCGGCCACGTCGCGAAGCGGCTGCGCGTCTTCCATCAAGCTCCCTAACAATTCGTCCAATTCACCGGCGGTTTGAAGCACCAAAGCGGACAGTGCTGCCGTTATTGGCTGCTGGTCCTCTTTTTTCAATAGCTCCAGCGCCTGCTCGTGCCACCATTCATAGGCGTTGATACGGCGGCGGAGTTTTGCCTTGGGCGGAAAGGCCTCTTCCCAGAAGTTGGCGCATAGGTCCCGCAGCAGCTTCAGCCCATCCAAAAGGCCCTGCATCCCCTCCGTCTGTTGGAGCGCCACTGCCATATAGGCGGCGACAGAGATGTCTTTCGATTTGCCGGCTAAAATCGCCGATGCGTTGTCAATAACAGCCTGCCATGAGATAGGCTTACCGCGGTTGACGGAGGAAAGCTTGGCTATCTCTTCCGTCAGCGCTTCATATTCTGGTTCGTACTTAGCGTCGATACCGGCTGGCGAATCAGCGCTGATCGGCAAAACTCCAAGCGCGGATATATCCATTATCTCTTCCTCGGCATTCTTGGGGGGTCTCCGGACGCGCCGCATCAAATGGAGCCGCGTTTCGGCGGATAATTCAATATTATGTTGCTCAGAAATTTTTGTCAAGCAGGATTGCCTATGCGGCTGTTCAGGGAGGAAAAACTATAAGTAAAAATTTGATTTTTATTGTTATTTTATTAGAATTATTTGCAACAAAACATATTTTATGTATAATAACAATTATAAAGTTATTTTTATTAGCCTTATAGCGTTATGTTTTCATCGGAGGTTTATGCCTCCAGAAAAGAGGCGGCTGTGAACAGATACTTTCAAGAACAATTGAGAATGCTCCACGAAGGTGCTCGGGAATTTGCGCGCAAATATCCCGCAGTTGCGCCGATGCTGCTCGAACAGGGTGGGGATCCTGATGCCGAGCGCATACTGGAGGGTACGGCTTATCTGTGCGCTAAGATACACGAACGTCTGGATCAGACTGCGCCGGAGCTGATACAGACGCTGCTTCGCGAAGTTTTCCCCGAGTCAGTAATGCCGGTGCCTTCTATGGCGGTGATGCGTTTCGCGCTAAGTCCTGGGTTTACAGAACCGATGCTCGTAAAACGCGGCACACAACTCGCATCGAGGCCAGTCGGCGGGGTTTCGTGCCTTTACAGTACAATGTGGGATCTTACAGTGCTGCCATTGACCGTAGTCTCTACTGAAAGCGAGACGCACAGCGATATGTCGGGGACTGTCACAGTAACTCTTCAAAGCGCTGCGCCGCTTGAGAAATTTTTGCCGGACCGGCTGGATTTCCATCTTACCGGCTCATACTCTATGGCCTCTCAGCGCCTTCTGGTTTTACTGACGCGGCTGCAATCAGTAACAGTGAGCGCCGGCTCCTCGTCCGTCGATCTGCCAGCCGGGGCGCTTTCTATTCTGCGCCCGTCTCTGGAAGACCTTCGTCTTCCAGAAGGACAGGTTAATAACCGCGGCTACATATCGATGATTCGTTATTTCTGCTGTCCCGACCATCTTACGGCTTTCAGCCTTTCAGGGCTGAAGAGGCTGGCGCTGTCGGATTCGGCGTGGGAGCTGCGGCTGACCTTCCGCTTCGGAGCGGCTGTGACGCCGCTGCCGCATTTTTCAGATGGCTCGTTCGCCGTCAATACAATTCCGGCGAGCAATGTCTTTCAGGCTCATTCGGAGCCTATCCGTGTCGACTATAGCCGTGAAGAATATCGGATCTATCCGCATGTCAAAGAAAGGCAATACGTCGATATTCTCGGCGTCACCGGCGTGGCGGCCATTCACCGAGGCGGACGGACAGAGAGGTGCCGCCCCTATGGTTTTTACAACGAATCTGGCGGCGGGATGATCTACAGCGTTTGATATACGATGCCGGAGGAAGGCTCCGTTCCTGAACACTATTTTTCCATACTGCGCCGTCCTGATTCAAACGAGGGCTTCGACGAGTGCGTCGTCTCCATGGATCTTATCTGCTGTAACCGCGGGCTGCCTGACAGGCTGCTTCAGGGTGATATATGTCTGCCTACGGACAGGTCGCCGTCTAAAGTTGTATTTGAAAATGTCACCGCCCCTTCGGAGATGCTGTCGCCGCCCACCAACGAGAGCCTTCAGTGGCGTTTCCTCGCGCAGATGAATGCCAACCTTTTGCCGGTGGCCTCTGCCAAAGCGCTGCAGCAGACTCTTTCGCTCTACGCTCCGCGCGGCAGCGACGCTCCGGAGCTTGCCGTAGCCTGCGCCAAACGCTGTCAGGCGGTGCGGGCCTTTTCGTCCTGCGACGAAGAGCGTCTTTTTCACGGGCGTGTGCTGCGCGGCAGACGGCTGATGCTTGAACTTGAGCCGTCCGGCTTTGTCTCGCTGGGAGACCTTTGGCTTTTTGCGGACTCTCTGGATCAGTTCCTTGCGGAGTTTGCCGTGATCAATACCTACACGAGGCTTGTGCTTACTGTCTCGGGAACTGACGAAAGATGGGAATGGGTACCGAGACTCGGGACAAAACAGTTGATATAGAGCGCCTGCTGCTCACTGAGCCGCTGCGTTTCACGATGACCCAGGCCCTATGGCTGCTGGGTTTTCTTAACGCGGATACCGCGGAGGGCGTTGACCTCTTTACGAGGCGGAACCTGCATGTCGTGCCGTGGCTCTCTCTGGCCTTTCCGCCTGGCGAAGTGGTCTCAGTCGAGCGTACAGAAACGAAAAGTAAGCCCATTTTTCGTGTGACTGTGCCATATTATGGGCTTTACAGCACTATGGGGGCGCTTCCGACCTTCTACACCGAAGAGCTGTTTGACGAAGCGCGGGAAGATGAGAGTATCTCGCGCGATTTCCTTGATATTATTAACAATCACCTTTACCATCTGCTCTACGCCGCGAACAGACACGGCGACATAGTGCGCCGCACGGTGGAGAGCGCCAATCATTCCGCCGAGTTTGTCCAGTACAGCCTTATGGGGCAGGCGGAGGATATGCTTCGTGACTCCGAGCTGCCGGCCATCGCCATCGTAGATCTGATTGCCCAGAGGCCTCGTTCTGCCATACGGCTGGAACGTTATCTGGCCTTTACTCTCGGACATGGCGGCGTAGAGATCGAGCAGTGTGTGGAGCGCCGCGCACCAGTGCCGCCCTCTCAGCGTTGCCGACTGGGCGTAGGCGGCTGTCGTATCGGCGACGACGCCGTTCTCGGCGTCGACATTGCGGACAGCACAAGCAAATTTCGTATCCATCTTCACAACGAGAAGCCTGAAGATATGGAAAAGTTTCTTCCGGCCCGCCGCGGGTATCTGACCTTTCGCAGCCGCGTTGAGCGGTTTATGGATTCGCCGCAGGAGTTTGATTTGGTGCTGCATCCGGACGGCGGCACTCCGCCGCCGGCAGCTTTGGGCGCGGGGGCGAAGATAGGATTCTTCCTTGGCGCGAAGGCACTTCAGCCGGTGAGGATTTCGTGGAAGAAGAATTGCATTTGATAGAAAGTTCGAGAGTTGGTGACGGTTATGAAAACTGAGATACCAGATCTGCTGAGTCTGACCTTTCAGCCGCTGTATATGGACGGTAAGCTCTTCATGGGCTTTACCGCAGGTTTTGCCTTTGACCTCGCGGCAGGGCGGCCAATCGAACCGACGGCCGCATTCGCGGCTGCTATGCGGAACCTTGCTCCCGGAGATTGTCTTAACATGGGCGTCCCAAAGACGGAGGCGGAGTGGCTGCTGGCAGGCTCTGTTTTCGCTCCGGGCGGAGCACCGGCAAAGAACGCGCTTGTCACGGCGCAGATAGGCGAAAGCCGAAGGCGGCTGCTGGTCGAGAGCCGAGAATCCTTCTCATCCTTAGAACTGACGTGGCAGTCTACATGGGGCTGTGACGCCGAGAATCCTGACGGTCTCCGCCCCGGTAAGAGTGAAAGACCGCCGGTGACCGACGAATCACTGCCTTTTGGAGCCCCGGCATGCATGGGGCCGCGTGGGGTTTGGCCATGCCGCATGGGGCGGATGGGAACATACGACAGCCGGTGGCTGAGGAAAAACTGGCCCGGAGTCCCCGATGACTTCGACTGGGGATTCTATAATCTTTCCCAACCGCAGCAGCGGCTCCCGAAAGGGCTGAATGGCGGTGAGAATATAACGCTGTGCAATTTGAACGGAAGCTTCCCAAAAATTGAGACGGAAGTCCCCGGCGTAACGATATATTTTCAATTCGAAACGAAAGAACGCGCTTTCCGAAAATCGCCGCTGCCCGACACGCTGTGGCTCTTTCCCGGTGAAATGACGGGGCTCCTCCTGTGGCACACCGTCGCGGAATGCGGTGATGAGGCTGGAGCCGGCATAGATAAAGTTACGCTGACGCTTGATGGCGCGGAGACGGCGGATGACGCTGCCAGAGTTCACGTAGGCGTGGAAAATCCAGAAATACCGGTGCCGAAAGCCGCGAAGGAAGCCGCCGGTGCGGCGGCGGTTTTCGCAGCCGTAGGCGGCGCGGCTGCCGCGGGAGCCGCTGAGATACCACAAAACGAAGTCGGTGCCGGAGCAGGCAATACCGAAAGGCCGGCTGGTGAGGATAGGAAAAAAGATACTCCAGCCGCAGAGCTAATATCGGAAAACACAGAGAAAAAACTGCCTCAAGCTGCAGAAATTGAGGCCGACATGCTCAAAGAACTGGACTCGTCGCTTCCGGAGATAAACGAAGCGTTTATAAACGCAGGCCTGCCGCCGATGACTGAAGCCCAGGTGGCAGAGACGAGGGAAAGAATCAGCCTGATGTCAAAAAAACTGGCTGAAATTCAGGCACAGGTCGCCGCGGCGAAACCTCTGACTCTTGAGGAATCGCTGAAAAAGGCGGGAATAGCGGACAGTCAGATCAAGGCCGTCCAAAAGGCGTTGGATATTCCAATCCCGAGTACTGACGATTTCTCGGATAAGTCGGCGTGGACGGCAGCTTGGGACTCTTACGCCGATGAGTTCGGCGCGGCGATAGGGGCCGACGACAAAATAATATCAAGCATGAAAAATATCCTCTCGTCCGTCCCCGTGGGCGAGGCGGCGGAAAAAAGTGCAGGCTTATCTTCGTCTGAATGTACCGCCCAGCTGATTAAGGTTGGGATGGAACCGGCTGCCGCTGCGCGCTTCGTCGCGGCGCTGGATGAAGACGTACCGACCGACCCTCAGGAGCTTCTGCTCTACGCCGCAAAAGTGGAACGGGCCGCCGGTTTCCCCGCAGGCTCCATGCAGGAGCGTATCGCCGCCGTCCAAAACAAGATGGCGGAGTTAGGCGTATTGCCGCAGGGCGAACTTGCGGCAAACGTACCGGCTGCGGCTAATATTCCGGAGGCTCCCGCGCAGAGCGCCGGGGAGGTTTTCGCCGGCATAAAAGACGACGTTCCGAAGGAGCCCGTGAAGATGACGGAGGATGTCCCTCTTTCAAAGGACTCCGTATCCGAGCTTATCGCCGGCGGCGGCTCTCTGGCTGGGGCGAAGCTTGACGGCTTAGACCTTTCGGGAATGGACCTATCGGGACAGACTCTGAAGGGGACCTCGTTTATTAACGCGAAGCTTATCGGCGCCCGTTTCGACGGCGCAGACCTTACAGGGGCTGCGCTGACGGCTGCGGAGCTGGGCAGCGCCTCTTTTGTAAGGGCCGACCTCAGCGGCGCCGACCTCTCGTCCGCCCGCATTGCGGACGGCGATTTTTCCGATGCGCTGCTCGTCGGGGCGAATATCTTCGGCGCGTCCCTATTAGGGGCGAATATATCAAACGCCAGAGCGCAGGGGCTCTCCGCGTCGGGAGCCGATCTAAGCCGCGCCCGCATAAACGGGAGCGATTTCAGCGGCGCGGATTTTTCCGGGGCGAACTTCAGCGGGGCCGACTTCCACAACTCTTCGGCAGACGGCGCGAACTTTGCAAAAGCCGACCTCAGCAAATCAACATTCTGCTGGGGATCGCGCGCGCGCGGATGTAATTTTTCCGGCGCTGAACTCTCTGGGGCGAACTGGACCAGCTCGGAGCTGAGCGGCTCCGACTTCTCCGGCGTAACGGCGCGCGGCGCTTCATTTACCGACAGCGATCTCTCGTCGTCGCGCTGGGACGGGGCTGACGCGCGCGGTGGCGATTTCTCCCGCAGCGTCGTCGAAGGTGCCTCGATGCGCGGCATCGACCTTTTCCGCGGTTCTCTGAGAGAAGCCCGCGCATCGGGAACCGACCTTTCGCGCAGCAACCTCTTTGGAGCTGATCTCTGCCGGTTGTTTACCGACGGCCACACAGATCTGAGCGGCGCAGATTGCGGACAGACCATCATAGAGGCGAGGGAGGGACGGTAAAGCGATGGCGGAAGAGAAAGAGACTATGGAGCTTGATGAAGTCCTGACCTCAGATACGATTCAGAATATGGACTTTTCCCGCAGCGATGGACTTTGCAGGCGTTCCTTTGCTCGACGGATACTCTCCGGATGCCTTTTCGACGGAGCGGCGGTTTCTGGAGCCGATTTCACAGGCTGCCATATAGAGGGGTGCTCATTCCGCGGCGCTGATCTGAGCGACTGCTCTTTTGAAGAAACGGAGCTTGTCGGCTGTGATTTTTCCGGCGCGATTCTGACGGGCGCACAGTTTATCCGCGCAAAATTCCTGCGTGTCACGCTGGACGGTGCGGATATGACGAAGACCCTGTTCCAGAATGGAGAACTTTTGGAATGCAGCTGGGTTGGAGCCGTCATTCGCGAGGCCGTTTTTATGGATATGGCCTCCACTCTGCCGGACTGGCAGGGGACCGACGCTGAAAAGGTCCTTTGTGCAGGATGCTCACTCGACGGCATGAAACTGACGAAAGCCCGCGGCTCGATGATGGTGCTCCAGCAGTGCAGCTGCCGTAAAATCACAGCAGAAGAATGCGATCTTTCCCAGATAGTCGCAATGGGCACAGACTTTTCGGAATCTAAGTTTCTGCGCTGCCGTCTTGCACTGGGCGGTTTTATCGGCAGCAATATGACTCGGTGTTCGTTTTCGGGCTCTGACCTTTCGTGCGCGCACCTTTCGGGTTCCGTGCTCGCCTTGGCCGACCTCTCAGGCGTTTCACTGGAGAAGGCCAACTTGACGGGCTCCGATCTAACTTACGCGGATCTTTCGCGCGCCTGCCTGAAGATGGCGGATCTGTCTCATGCGAGGGTGACGCACGCGCGTTTCGACGGAGCCGACCTTACGGCCGCGAACGGCCACGATGTGTGTTTCAGCGAAGCTTCACTATCGGGGGCCGTAACGGCGGGGCTCCGCGGCACGGACGAACGGCTGCTAAAAGCTGAAAATTTTACGAAAAAAAATAAATGACAAACGGCGAAAGATTGCTTTTTACAAAACCGCTGTTTAGAGAAAGGGGATCGAAAAATGGCATACGCGCTTCCCGTGGAAGAACCAGGAGGGACACTTGACAAAGGCACTGTGATGGGCGTGCAGGGAACGGCGCTGTTGGTGATGACGAGCCAGGGCGTCGTACGCGCCGGGCGGGCCGCCGGGTGCCTTCTGGCCCCGCGCGCCGGAGACGGCGTGCTGACAGCCTTTCTTCCGAACGGAGAGGCATGGGTGACCTGCGTCCTGACACGCACAGACGGTGAAGCGGAGATAGAGCTTCCTGATAAAACGACTTTGAGGGGCCGCGAACTGTCGGTGGAGAGCGAGAGTACAAGAATTGTCTCACATTCCATATCCATGAAAGGTACGGTCTTATCTTTGGGCGGAGGCCTTCTTTTGCAGGGATTCGCCGCCGTACAGACAGCGGCGTGCCGTGTGGGGGAACGGATTTCCAGAAAGAGCGGATGTTACGGGGAGCTGTCCGAGCAGACTGACGGGCTGGATGAACGCAGGGCTGGCCGGATGCGCATAGAAAGCGAGAGCAGCTATCGCCTCCGCGCAGAGAACGCCGACGTGCGGGCACAGGCGATGCTCGATCTCGACGCGGAACGCATCAAGGTAGGCTAGGATGTTTGCGCTGACGCTGCAGGGAGGGACCTGCATGAGCTCCGCGCCGGACGTATGTAAGACGCCTGTTCCGCCCGGAGAGACAGTACCCGTGCCATACGTGAACATTTTTATGTGCAACATGGTGCTGCCGAATACGGCCTGTACCAAAGTATTTATCGCTGGCGCTCTGGCGCTCACGGTAAAATCGCAGACGGCCATATCCAACGGCGACGAGCCCGGCGTCGTAGGAGGCGTGGCCTCCTCGAAGTTTATCGGCAAGGGGGAATTCCTCCGCGGCTCTATGAAAGTGACGCTCGAAGGCGCCGCCGCCGTATCGCAGGGCGCAATGACGAAACACAACGACAGCAACACAGTCGGTCTCTGTAACGCAGCAGCGCAGGCTAAAGTGGATGTCGCGTAGGCTGACGGGGCTTTTTCTGGTCTTTTTCATTATATTGGCGGGGCTGATGATCTCACCATCCGGCTGCGAGGCTGCAAAGAAAAAACCGGCTCCGCCGCCGGACGGTGCGCTGAAACCCTCCGAGGTTGTTTGGAGCCAGGAGAAGGACGGGCTGTCGGTCTCTATCGAAGCTTCGGAAGATTTGAACTACGCCTATGGTTCGCCGTTTGGGCTCACATTATGCCTGTATCAGCTCTCGGACTTGGCGAAATTTACCGCGCTGGCCTCCACCTTCGCCGGAATCGACAAACTGCTTGGAGGGGAGATCGACCAGCTTGGCGGCGCGGCCCTGATGAGTCAGGTTGTGCGTCTCCAGCCTGGCGAAAAAATATCTAAGAGCTTCGACCGTATGGAGGGGGCCAAATATTTTGCCGTCGCGGCGGGCTACGCGCACGGTGATCCGACGGGCTGTTCAGCATATGTTCAATTTCCTGTGAATAGCACCGTCATTAAACTGAAGCACCGTAAAACCGCAACATACTATACAGCCGGGATCATCGCAGCCAAAGTTTCCTGCAATGCGAAGGCTGTAACCGTCACTGGAGGTGAAGGTGAATATGAACAATAATCCTGTCTTTTGGGAGCACGGCGTTTTTTTGCAGCCGCAGCATTTTCAACTCGAATATATCCAGAACATTCGGCGCGCAGCGGCGGCGATGGCTCTGCTGAATCCCTATCTATGGGGGGTACGCCGTCTGGAAGTGAACGAGAACGCCGTATCTAATGGGATATTTGAGATTGTATCAATGGAACTGCTCCTGCCGTCCGGTGAATGGGTCTCGTTCCCAGGCAACGCGTGGCTTCCGCCGCGTACCTTCGGGCGCGCGTGGACAAACCCGGAAGCGCCGCTGACCGTTTACGCTGGAATTGCAGAGTTTAGAGAGAGCGGCGGCAACGTCGTCAGGGCATCGTCGCCTGAGGAGGCCCCCGAGAACTTCCGCTACGCCGCGCCCTCTGAGCCGGACAGTGTGCCGGATTACTACTGCGGCGAACCGGATATGGACGTATCTACGCTCCGCTACAATATGCGGCTCTGTTTCGGTGAAGAAGAGGGCGGCGCACTTTGGAAAATTCCTCTGGCCCGTCTGGTGCGTGACGGGGAACGTGTGCGCATTGACGAACGCATGGCACCGCCCTGTGTGGATATCGCCGCCGTGCCGGCGCTGTACCGCATAGTACATGATGTATCCGACACCTTGCTATCGCGTAACCGTCATCTCGACGATTATAAAATCGTCGGCAGCGACGGGAACTGGCAAGGCATTCAAAGCCATGGGGCCATGCTCATCGCCATACTCGGACTGCTCGGACGGAGCATTCCAGACCTGGACCGTTGGCTGAGCGCCCCGAACGCTCATCCGTGGGAGGTCTACGGCAGCCTGTGCCGCCTTGCCGGCGAACTTTCTGTATTCGCGCAGGATCTTTCGCCGCTTGGTGAGACGAGGCAGGGCGGACGCATAATCCCACCTTACGACCATATGGATCTTTACGGCTGCTTCAGAGCCGTATCGCGTGTGATCATGCGGCTGGTAGACACGCTTGTGATGGGGCCCCAGTTCATCTTTGATCTCGAGCAGGCAGGGACGCCTGGCATATACTCCGCGGTGATGCCGCGAAACGCGCTCCTGGCGGGGAACTTTGACTACTGGCTCCTGCTGCGTTCTTCGGATGTAAAAGAGCTGACCGCGGTCAGCGCGCTCAGCAAACTTGCTCCGACGTCGGAGATGTCCGACGTCGTGACCCAGGCGCTGCCGGGCATCAGAATGCGCCGCAGCGAACAGCCGCCTCTCGGGCTGCCTCGCCGCGGCGACACGCTTTACTTCCGCATAGATTCCAACGACCCGCTCTGGCGCAGACTGGAACAGGATGGGGAAATATCATATATACTGCCCGGAGCGCCGGAAGACCTGCGTGTCCAGGTGACTGTGGTCGAGAGGTGAGACCATGAAAAACCTGTGTGAACGCTTTACACCGCTGATGGCTGAGACGCTCTGCTGTGCGGGGGTTCCCGAAGAATTTGGAACTCCGCTCGCAGACGTGAATGACCGTTTGGTTAGGCTTGCGGACCAGGAACGTGTTATGGCGGCTGGCTGCGGTCCCGATCTTTCCGGGACTATGCGCCGTGAACTGGAGGCGGCTCGTTTCGCCGTTACGGCATGGGCCGACGAGCAGATGCTGAGTTCTCCGCGTCCAGATGCAGCTTTATGGTCGGCGATGAGCCTTCAGTTTCATTATTTCGCCACCTCCGAGGCCGGAAGGCTTTTTTATCAGGAGCTGGGAAAATGCCTTGACACATACGGCGTTCCGCGGCGAGTCAGAGTCCAGCCCTCAGATGCCGAAAGCCGCGGCGGTGAGGATGAAGAAAATCTGCTTCTGGAAGCCGAAGCGCGGACGGAACAGGAAAGCTGGCGTATACTCGACCTCGCGGAACGGATAGACAGGGCTGCCGCCGTGCGTACGGACGAGGACAAAGAAGAGGCAGAGGCCCTGTGCGTATTTGCCCTCTGCCTGCTGTACGGCTTTCGCGGCGCTCTATACAACGACCCCGCTCTTCTGGGGCGCGTCCGTAAGTCGTGCCGCGCCCTCTTCGACCGTTTTCCCGCCGCGCCCATTCCTCCGGCGCGGCGCAGGCCGAAAAATGTGCTTGCGGCGGTGGAGCGCGTCTCCTTTGTGGCGCTGCCGGTTCTGATATGTATCTTGTTCGCCCTTTACTGCGGCGGGGTTCTTGCCAACGTGCCGTTTCATGGCGGCTTATGACGGTACTGGGAAGAGGGGATGCTTAGATGAATTTTCTTACAAAAACATTAAAATATCTGCTGATTCTGCTGCTCCTGCTGATACTGTTGGCGGCCCTGACGGTTCTTTCGTGGTACGAGGGATGGCCGATGTTTACCGGCGCGGCGGTTCTTGGCGGAATAGCGGCTCTTTATATTACCGGACGCGGGCTTCTGGCCCTCTGGCGCTGGAGAAATAAGCGCGCCTTTGTATCTAAAATGATGAGCGAACAGCGGACCGCGGAAGTGCCTGAGGAAGTTAACGCTGCGGTCAAAAACGCATGGGAACAGGGAATGGCGTGCGTGCTCGGCTCGCCATCGCGCTTCAGCCGCAGGCTCCGCAGCAGTCAGCCGTGGTTCCTTGTGCTGGAAGATGGAGAGCGGGAGTCGTCGCCCTTTGATTCCTTCGGGCGCAGATTGCCGGAAGGCAGCTCTCCGCTCTACTGGCATTTTCTTCCGTCCTGCGTCGTGCTGCGCCTTCGCGGCTCAGTGGGCGACGGCGGTAAGACGTGGGAAAGTGAGCTGGAAGAGTTTCTCGGCGCGCGCCGCCGCTCGGCTCCGCTCCGCGGTATCGTGCTGAAGCTGCGCTTTTCTGCGATTGAGGAGATGAGCGAGTCGGAGCTGGGCGATCTTGGCCAGAGGCTCCGCACGCGCGTCAACCAGATCATGCTCACAGCCAACGCCATGTATCCCGTCTACATCCTTATCGAAGAGATTGAAAGCCTGCCGGGCATGAGCGCCCTGCTGACGCAGTACCTGCCGGAGACGGAGGGGCTCCTCGGCGGCTGGGCCGAGTCGTGGCCGGGCAAGTGGGCGGCGGAGAGTGCCGCCGCAAGGCTTGAGGAACTTATACTTGACGGGGCTGCCGAAGGCACGCCGCCGCACGGCGATATGCTGGCGGCGCTGGGTCGTCTGAAAGCCGCTGCCCCTAAACTAGACATATTGGCGGACGCCATATCGCGCGAACTTTCCCATCAGGTCAACCCTGAGATCGTCGGGATATACTTCTGCTCCTCCTGTCCCGTCGGACGCGGCCCGCGCAGACGTCCGGCCTTCGTCGGAGAATTTATTTCGCGCATACTGCCGGCCGCGCCGCTTCCGCAGCCCTTCAGCGGGATACCGGTAGGCGCTGGCGGCAAGATGGCGCTCATGGCGGGGTGGCTTCTGCTGACCTTCTCCGTCTGCGGGCTTCTGGCCGCCAACACTATATATCAATACAGAATACTCTCCCAGGACCCGCATTTTGCCGAGAGCCATAAAAAACTCATGGGGCTCGACAATATGCGCGGGACGCTTCCCGCCGATTACTCAAAGCTATACTCCGAGATGAACTATATCCTGGAGCTTGAGAGCGCGCACAGCTCATGGTACCTGCCGAAAATGGGCGAGGACATGCTTGGACGCGCCCTTACCGGAGTCAGGCACAAATACGTGCGGGACGTAAACAGACAGATACTAAGGCCGATGATCGACCAGTTCCGCGATATACTTGCCTCTCCCGCGACCGAGAAAACGCGCGGGCAGAATATGGACCTTGCAGTAGAACTATCGTGGCTCACATCCGCTCTGTCGGACCGCATCGAAGAGGCGCACGGCATCGCCGTGCTGGAGCGTGACGAAGATGATGTCTCAGAGACATTCCCGCTGACGGAGCTCAACGGGGGAGAGTGGACGCCGGTTACCGGGCAGCTTATCGTGAACGCGCTTCGCTGGATAGAGAGCGAAGAGGAACTCGCGCTTCTCTCCACGGAGATAAAATCCTTGCTCGTCCAGAGCTTCACGCGCAGAGGCAGCAACCTCTTGGAAGACCTGCGGGCGCAGCTCAATTCGTCGCACAGCGCGGAGAATGTCCGGCTGTCGCAGTTCTGGCCGCATATACCGATACAGAGTGAAGAGGACGTACAGGTGGAATACTGCTACACAACCGCCGGTATGGAGGAGCTCAACGATTCGATGAAGAACATTGAAAAAATCGCGGGGACTTCGGACGTTCTGAAAATGTATTTTGACAACTTCAGGGCGGACTACCTCCTGGACTATGCGCAGGCGTGGGAAAAATTTGCGCGGAGCTTCACCGCCTCCGGCCCGTCGCTCAGGTATGGCAACCTTGTCACATACCCCGGTTACGAGAGGATAACGAAAGTGACCGACTTGCCGCATGTCAAAGTCTACCAGAAGATAATGACCGAGACAGCGCCCCTGCGTGACAGTAAAATCAAACCCTCGTGGGTCTCCAGCATGGGGCAGGTAGACGCGGTTGTGAACTACGCCATCATCAGCCAGGAGAAAAATAAAAAGCCGAATCTGATGGAAATGTTCTCCGCCATGGAGACAAATCCCAATCTTATGAATCAGCTTCGTACAGGCGTAAAGAGCCAGACGAAAGTCAGCGACCTTGTAAAAGCCTCCGATTCGATGCGGTCGTTCTTTGCAAACTGTTCGTCGCTGCTGGGCGTCTTCTCTAATCCGAATTCCGCCCTTCTGCTCTGCACTGCGAAATATGGGCGCGCGAAAGGTGCGGAACCGCCGAAAGGATTGCCCTACGGCGCCGCTCTCAATGACTTCAAAGCGGCCTTCTCACTGATAGACGAAGAATGGTCGCCTGCGCGGGAAGTTCTCGGCGGTATCCTTGACTTCATCGCTGCGGAGGCCACTATCGAAACGGCGAAAGTACTGCAGCTCCGCTGGGAGGACGAGGTGGTAAACGCCCCCGCCGTGCGCAGCGGAAGCGGAGGCGGGGACGCGATATTCGGAGAAAAGGGGCTGGTTCCAGCCTTTGTGCAGGAAAACCTCGGTGCGCTCCTCTCCTACAGCGGCGGCGTGCTGGAGCCGTCGACGTGGGAGGGGATGCCGTTCCCATTCGACGAAAAATTCTTGGACGCGCTTGTGCAGGGTGAGACGGCGGCATCACAGCTGCTGCCTCCGCAGCAGAGAGAGTCTTACGGCGTGACTGTCAGCTCGCGGCCGCCGCTTGTCAATCCTGAGGTGAAGGCGCGTCCGAACATGATGACGCTGACGCTTGAGGGTGAAGACGGCCCGCAGCAGCTCCTGAATCAGAATTTCCCCAAGGAGGCGTCGTTCACCTACAGCCCTAAGAAATCTGGAAAGACCGTGCTTGTCATAAGCTTTGCGGACTTTGAACTCAGGCGCGAATATCACGGATTCAAGGAGTTTGTCCAGGACTTCCGTACGGGAGAGAAGACCTTCTATCCGAAAGACTTCCCCAACGCGGCCCCGCTGATGGTCACCTCTGGGATAAAAACGGTGAAAGTGCCCATCCTCGTCTCCAACACGGAGGGAATTTTCACAGATCCGAAGGTGGAGACGCGGAACTTCCCGTCTCTGCCGCACAACATAACAAGGCTGGTGACGAACTGATGAACTCGATGCGAACAATCTTCCGCTGTATGCTGCTGTTCTGGCTCGTCGCCGTCGCCGCGCTCGGCGTGGCGGTCTCGCGGAGCACCAGCACCACTTATATCGGAAACACGATGGCATTCCTATTCTCCCACGCGGGCGAGGATCATGCCGCTCTGATACAGCCGGAGCGCAGGCCGGTGCCCCGCAGCGAAGAGGGGCCGGCCGTGGCTGCGCCGCAGGAATGGGTGAAACTCAGCCGCGGCAAAACGGCTGGCGGCGGCATGCTGGGCGCGCCCGCGATAGAAGAACTTGAGGGCGGCGCGGTCGCCGTCGTCATGCCGCTTACGGGAACAGTCGGAGACGTTTCCTTTTACACGCCGACCAACGTCAGCGGCGCGGCCGTCGACATAATAGGCGAGTGGAGCAAGCCGCCATACCTGAAACGTCATATGAGTTCTGGCTGCCTCTCGCTCGTGCAGGCGGCGGGGCACAAAGGCTATCTGCGTGTCTCCGGCGTAGCCGCGAAGGGCATGGCCAAGATCGAGGCCAAAGCCGAACATTCTGCCGCCCGCGGCGCGGTGCGCGTAGTATTTTCGCCAGCCGGCGGCGGGAAGGGGAAATAGCGTTGTCCTCGATACGCTTCCTCGAAAGGCTGCGCACGATGCAGCACGGCCCTGAGCGCGGGGACTTCGGTGATCCGGCGCAGGTGCTGCGCTCCGTCATAGACTACGTGGGCAAGCTGCTCAATACGCGGCGCGGCAGCAGCGTCCTTGACGAAGCCTTCGGCATCCCGGACTTTACAAGTATTGGCGTGAACTACAGCCGGGACGACATGCCCCGCATCGAAAAAGAGATAGCAGAGTTCATCGAGCGCTGTGAACCGAGGCTTCGCAACGTAAAAGCCGCCTACGCTCCAGACCCGGGCGAACCATTCAGCGTCAACTTCACCCTAGACGCCGGGCTTGTGCTGACGGGGACGGAGACGCTGCCCGTCAAGCTCATGACGCGGATAAACCCTTCCGGCAAGGTGAGTGTCAGCGGATAGTTTCTAAGGCAGGAGCGCAAAAAAACAGGGAACGGAGCGGAGCGTTCGCGCTGCGGCGGCTTACAGGGCCGCCTCTGCCCATTCCGAGCCGAAAGGATTGTGGTACACGATGGCAAATAAATATACGGAACTGTTCTGTTTTGAGGCCGAGGGAATGCCGCAGGATACATTTCACGTCCTCAGCTTCCGCGGCACGGAGGGGCTGTCCAGCCTCTTTTCATTCGACATAGAACTTGTGAGCGAAAACCTCTCGGTGGACCTCGGCGCGCTGCTCTCAGGGAGCGCCAATCTGACGGTAAAGCGCGAGGGCGCGCCCGACGCGGTATTCGCCGGGCGTCCGGCGGCGGCGCGGCAGAACGGCCACTTTGAAAACCACGCCTACTACTCCGTGCAGCTCCGGCCGGCCTTCTGGAAATTCACGCAGCTCATCCAGAGCGCGATATTCCTCAACAAAAGCGCGCCGGACACCGTAGAGGAGATAATTGGCTCCGAACGCTTCTTCCCGCTCAAACATGAAATGCGCCTGACGCGCGGCGGCTATCCAAATCAGGAATTTGCCATGCAGCACGAAGAAAGCCTCTACGACTACATCACATGGCGCATAGAGCAGCAGGGGGCCTATTTCTACTTCGCACCGGACGGGGACACGGTGATATTCTCCGACTCCCCGCAGTCGCACGACGCTCCCTCCGGCACGATATACTATTCACCCGCGACTGGCCTTGAGGGCGACAGGCGCGGGGAAGTGGCCACCTCCTTCTCTCTCTGCCAGACGCCTCTGCCCGCGCGCGTCGTTGTGCGCAGCTACAGCTGGCAGAACCCGAACCTGCCCATCGTCGCGGAGGCTCCCGTCACGCCGGATGGCTTCGGAGATGTCTACCTCGCACACGAGCCGGCGGAGACCAAGGCCGATGCCGCGCGCATCGCGGAGATACGCGCGGAAGAGCTGCGCTGCCACAGCCGTATATTCACGGGTACAAGCGCGTCGCCGCTCATGCGCCCCGGCGCGCTCTTCACGCTGGACCGCCATTATAACGAAGCCTTCAACCGCGACTACATGGTGACGGAGGTCTCGCACGAGGGGGCGCAGGAGGCCTTCATCTCCCTCGGCCTCGGCATCCCGCTGCGCGGCGCCGCGGAACACCTCTTCTACCGGAACGAATTCCGCTGCATAGAGTCAGACGTGCCCTACCGTCCAGTGCGCAGGGCGCCGCGCGCCAAAATAACGGGAGTAATGCGCGCCTTCGTCGACGGAGCCGGAAGCGGCGCGCGCGCCGAGACGGACGAATACGGGAGATACAAACTGGTCTTTCCCTTCGACATATCGGGCAGAAGCGGCGGCAACGCCTCGTGCTGGATACGCATGTCCCAGCAGCAGGCGGGGCAGGACAGCGGGCTCGCGCTGCCGGTACAGCCCGGAACAGAGGCCCTTGTGGCCTTCGAGGAGGGAGACCCCGACCGCCCCTACATCTCCGGTGTCCTCTCAAACTGCGAGACAGGCTCCATCTACGGCTCCGGCAACCGGAACATATCCGGGCTCAGAACGGCCGGAGGAAATCAGATCACGATCAACGACGACGATAAAAAGCAGGGTATTTCCTTGCTGATGCCTACCGGCAACGGGCTGATGATGTCCGCCGGCTCGTCCGACGTTATCGTAAGCAAAAATGATTCAGATCTGAAGCTTTCATCTGCCTCTGTTACCGGATTTGCCGGAATCCTCCAGTCCTATCTCTGCGGCTTTCGGTCGTTAACATGCTCAACCACCGACTGGGGGACGTGTACGGCGTTGGGGGCTATGTTCGCCGCCGCTGGTACGTGCATCTCTAACTCATTATTATCGTTGAGCAAATCCAGTGCCTACCTCAAACCTGAGACGCCTACAACACCTACAACACCTGCAACGCCTGGTACGCCTGCAACACCTGGTACGCCTGCAACGCCTGGTACGCCTGCAACGCATGATGAGTCAGGGAAGACCAAGAAGCCTGATGAGTCCGAGAAGGCTGAGACGTCTGTTGTGTCTGAAGGTTGCGCGTGGGCCGCCGGCGGAATGAAAGACGTCACGCTTGCGCTTGACCTTTTCCTCCAGAGTTATGGCGCGGCCAACGCCGGTCTAACATCCTACGGCGTTGTGCTGACTGCAGATGAAAAAACATCCTCTTCGCTGATACAGGCAAAAGCCGGTGAGAAGGAGTTGGTGGCGCTGGTTCTGAGCATAATATCGCGAGCCGCGGGCTTTGGTTTGGATATGGGAACCGCCTTTAAGCTTAGCGACAAAGACGTCGTAAACAGGAACGATAAAAACAGAGTTGAAGACCAATATTTTGACAAAGATTTCAACATTGTCAGCAAGTCCGAGGCTCAGCGCAGCTACACAATCTCTTCGGCCGCCTCGCTTCTGCCCGAGCTCACAGCCCTTATCGTCATGTGTATCGCCAGCGGGAAACAGGAGAAGACACTCGGAGGCGTCCTCCTCTCTGCTCCCAAAGAGAATATAAATCTGACGGCGAAAACTAGAATATCGGCGCATGCCGACGGCAGTATCCTCTTCCACGCTGGCGAACCTAATGCGGACTATATTAAGCAGGAGGTCGAAGCGCAGAACGACCAAGCGCAGAACGACCAAGCGCAGAACGACCAAGCGCAGAA
>NZ_JAJBUX010000101.1 GCF_020860125.1 Cloacibacillus sp.
GCGTTCGCGGACGGCGAGTGTGCCGTTTTCAGCCTCTTTCGCGCCGATAACGAGCATGTAGGGGACCTTCTGAATCTGCGCGTCGCGGATCTTCTTGCCGAGCTTCTCGTCGCGCGCGTCGATCTCCACGCGGATGTCCTGCTCTTTGAGCCGTTTGGCCATCTCTTCGGCGTAAGGCAGGTATTCGGCGGCTACGGGCAGCAGCTTGGCCTGCACGGGGGCCAGCCAGTAGGGGAAGGCGCCCGCGTAGTTTTCTATGAGGATGCCCATGAAGCGCTCAAGGCTGCCGAGGACGGTCCTGTGGAGCATGACGGGGCGATGCTCCGCGCCGTCCTTGCCAATGTAGGTCATGTCAAACTTCTCCGGCATCTGGAAGTCGAGCTGGATCGTGCCGCACTGCCAGGTACGGCCGATGCAGTCCTCGAGGTGGAAGTCGATCTTCGGGCCGTAGAAGGCGCCGTCGCCGGGGTTGAGTTTGTAGGGCGTGCCGGTCTCCTCGAGCGCCTCTTTAAGGCACTGCTCGGCGAGATCCCAGAGCTTCGGGTCGCCCATCGAGTCCTCGGGGCGCGTGGATAGCTCCACATAGTATTTGAAGCCGAAGACGTCCTGATAGACATAGCGGTCCAGCTCCATGATCGCCTTTATTTCGTCTTTTATCTGCTCCGGCGTGCAGTAGATGTGCGCGTCGTCCTGCGTAAAGGCGCGCACGCGCATGAGGCCGTGCAGCGCGCCGGAACGCTCGTGGCGGTGGACGAAGCCGAGCTCCGCCATGCGCAGCGGCAGTTCGCGGTAGCTGTGGATGTCGTTCTTGTAGACGAGGATGCCGCCGGGGCAGTTCATCGGCTTCACGGCAAACGGCGCTTCGTCTATCTCCGTAAAGTACATGTTCTCTTTATAGTGGTCCCAGTGGCCCGACTGGAGCCACAGCGAACGGTCGAGGATCATCGGCGTCTTGATCTCCACGTATCCGCGCTTCACATGCTCCTTGCGCCAGAAGGCCTGCAGGGTGTTCATGATGACCATGCCCTTCGGGTGGAAGAAGGGGAAGCCGGGGCCCTCGTTATGGATGGAGAAGAGGTCGAGCTCTTTGCCGAGCTTGCGGTGGTCGCGCGCCTTAGCCTCTTCCAGGCGGCGCAGATAGGCCTTGAGTTCGTCCTCCGAGCCGAAGGCCGTCCCGTAGATGCGCGTAAGCATTTCGTTTTTCTCATCGCCGTGCCAGTAGGCCCCCGCGAGCGAAAGCAGCTTGAAGAATTTGCAGCAGCCGGTATGCGGTACGTGCGGGCCGCGGCAGAAATCCACGAAGTCCCCTTCGGCGTATACTGAGAGCGTCTCGCCCTCTATGCCCTCGATGAGTTCGACTTTGAGGTCCTCGCCCATCGCGGAGAACTTTTTCACCGCCTCCTCTTTGGAGAGCTCGCTGCGTACCAGCGGGATCTTCTCCTGCGATATCCGGCGCATCTCAGCCTCGATCTTCGGCAGGTCGTCCTCCGATATCGGCTTCGGGAAGCGGATATCGTAATAGAAGCCGTCCTTTATCGCGGGGCCGATGCCGAATTTCGCCTCGGGATAGAGGCGCAGCACGGCGTGCGCGAGAAGATGCGCCGTCGAATGGCGCAGAAGGTGAAGCCCCTCCTCGCAGTCTGGGAAGAGCGGCGTAAAGACCGTATCCTCCGCGAATACCCTGTCGCAGTCCACGGGCTCGCCGCCGACCGTGGCCCCGATAGCCTTCTTCAAATGCCATATGTCAAGCAGCTGGCGCACTGTCGCGCTCTCCGCCTCGTAGCTTTTACCCTCCGGTGTTGAAAAATGTGCCATCATATATTCCTCCTTATTAGTAATCAAAAAGGCCGCCTCCTGAAACAATTCAGGAGGCGGCCTGTATCATCCGCGGTTCCACTCCAATTCGGCCCTTAAGGGCCCTCTGACGCGCTGTACAGGGCGCAACCCTGATATCTTATCCTTACGGCTTCGACATCCGCTCCGGGGTGGTCTTCAAAGCTCTAACGCTGGGAACCTTCCAGCTCTGTAAAACAGGGCTCCCTCTCTGTGACGCCGACGGGCCTCTACTCTCCCCTTCATCACGCTGCAGTATGCAATTCAACATCTGCGTTTATACTGCTCTGCGGCGTTTTTGTCAAGGTCGCATATCACTATCAAGGCTCACGGACAGCCGACTACAGGATGTCCTCACGTCCATCACCGTCTCTTATTCGCGCGGAGGATAAAGGGTACGAGGGCGGCAGCCGCCAGCGCAAGGACTCCGAAGCCAGCCGCGCAGCCGGAACCGCCCCCAGTCGGTTGAGGCGACGGCTGAGGAGCAGCATAGTCATATGCCGCCAGTACGTCGAGCATGCCATAACCCGAGTATCCCTCCCTGAGTATATTCTTATTGGCACCCTCAAGCAGCATCGTCCTTATCTCCGAAGCGCTCTTTTTAGGATAGAGCGAGCAAAGCAGCGCCGCGGCCCCCGCGACCATCGGCATCGCCATAGATGTGCCGGAGGCGACGCGGTATCCGCTCACGTCCCATATATCTTGTTTTACGCTAAAAATCGGGGTTGAACGGCAGGTACTCAATATCCCATCGCCAGGCGCGAAGATATCAACCCATTTGCCGGTGCTGCTGTAGTTTGAGCTGCCGGCGCGGAGGTCTCCGCTTGTACTGGAGCCAACGGAGATCATATTAGCGACGCGGTAGCAGGCCGGATATACAAGATGACAGTTTTCTCCCTCTGCATCTGCCGCCGCCTTGGCACCAAAATCATCTTCAAAATCAAAGTCGTCTTCTTTGTCGTCGTCAAAATCCACTCCGTTGTTGCCGGCCCCGGCGCAGATAACTATACCGGTGTCGCTGAGCTGCTTTATCTTAGCCTCAAAAAATTCGTTCCGCGCCGACCACCCCAGCGACAGATTGACGACGCGGATATTAACACCTGCCCTCTTCGCCACGGTAATGAAGTCTAACCCTCTCATTACGTCGGAAAGACGCGCCTCTCTCGAGATGCTATCTTTGGAAAAGACGTTGACCGCCATCATTTTGACCTTCCAGCCAACGCCAGCGACTCCCTCATTATTGTTGCCGAGTGCACCGATGATGCCGGCCACATGAGTGCCGTGTCCGCGTATGTCGCCGACGACGCGCATTTTTTCGATATCATCGTATCTGTCGATATCACGGGAGGTCGCCTGACTCGTATCCCCCGGGCCGACGGGGACGCCCGCTATCTCTTTCCAGCCGTCCATAGAGATAAATCTTGCGTGATACCAGATACCGTGGCTGCCGATAAAGTCGTTGTTGATTATGCTGAAGTATTCTTTACGCATAGCATCGACCACATCACGGCTAAAGACGAACATATTATCTTTTAGGTCGGGATGGTCATATATTATCCCCGTATCGACTACGGCCACAACAACTTCTTCCGAACCTGTGCCATGCGCCCACACCTCAGGCAGGCGTATACGCTGGAGGCCCCATTGCTCCGGCCACATCGGGTCGTTGGGAATATTGGCATCAGTATCGGAGAGAGGACTCATCAGATAATTGGGTGTCACGCAGACAACGTCGGGATTCTCTTTCAGCCTTTTTATCAGCGCCTTGGTACTCTCTCCCTCTTTGGCTCGGAAAAGCGCTGCGGTCAAGAGCTCCCCGCCGGGCGCCGAGCTCTTGGCTGCTGATGCGCGAAGAGATGACGAAGCCGCAGGTACCGGAATAAAGGTATGCACAAGCTCGGCGCCGGATTTGGCCGCTGCAGACACTACGGAGTCCGGCAAAGCCCGTTTCGCGGAGGACACGCCGGTGGACGAAACACCCGTTTTCAGCAGCGCTATCGCCTCTCCCTCCGCGTATTTTTGAGCCGCCGAAAGCGGCGCGGCGAAGAACAACACCGTCAGCGATAAAATCAGTGATAATATTTTCCTCACGCCCAACACTCCTTTTCCCAAAATGTTTTTCACATTCCATGCCACTGGATAACGCCGTAAGATTCGAGTCCAAATATCGTTTCGGCCACGTACCATCAAAAAGTATTATAACCGCATCAAACGGCTGCGAAAGCGGTGCTGCCCGAAGTTAAGCCCCGCACAGCAGAGGTCTCACCTCGGTGCTCCGCCGTTTTTATTTTATAAAAAACCCCCGCGCCGTCTAGATAAAAACCTGTTTGCGCGGGGGGTATTATTTAATGCTGAAGATCAGCTCCTGAACGGGAGCCGGTCATCGGCTGCAAACCGTTATCTTTTCCCCGTGCTGCCGAAGCCTCCCGCGGCGCGCTCCGTGTCGCCGAGCTCCGCCGCGGCCTCGAGTTCGACCTGCGTCACGGTGGCAAAGACCATCTGCGCGATACGGTCGCCGGGCTCGATTTTGAAGTCCTCTTTGCCGAAGTTCGCGAGGATCACGCGTATCTCGCCGCGGTAATCCGAATCGATCGTGCCAGGGGTGTTGAGCACCGTCACTCCATGCTTGAGGGCGAGGCCGCTGCGCGGGCGCACCTGCGCCTCGCAGCCCTCGGGCATCTCAAGGTAGAGCCCCGTGC
The DNA here is from genome assembly GCF_020860125.1 of Cloacibacillus sp. NCBI lineage: Bacteria > Thermotogati > Synergistota > Synergistia > Synergistales > Synergistaceae > Cloacibacillus > Cloacibacillus sp. The sequence goes on from NZ_JAJBUX010000101.1 coordinate 4,533, forward strand.
CGACACAGCCGCGCTCTCCGGCCTTTATCACGGCGGCCTCATTGGCGCGGATGTCCATGCCGGAGGAGCCGGGGGTCGCGTAGGCGGGAAGGGTCACCCCTTCGGCCGCCTTAACCTTCACGGTCATCTTTCCCATTTTTAGTTCTTGCGGTCTCTTTCGAAACGGCGCACCGGGCGACCCTGTCTGTCGCCGTCGGAGCTGCCGCCGCGCGAACGGTCATGGCCGCGGTCTCCGCGGTCACGGTCGCCCCTGTCGCGTCCGCCGCCGTCTCTGCGCTCGCCGCCGCCCTTGGGGAACTGCGAGTATCTCTCTTCGCGCGCCTTTTCCGCGGGCACCTGCTCCGCAAACACCGGATCGAGGGCAAGTTCGTCAAGCTTGTCGAGAATACGCTTGCGGCTCAGGTTGACGCGGTGCATGTCATCGATCTCCTTCACCGTCACGATCACTTTATCGCCGATCTCAAAGGCCTCTTCGATCGTCGGCACGCGGTAGTTGCTGATCTCGCTGACGTGGAGCAGTCCCTCTTTGCCGGGCAGCACTTCGACGAACGCTCCGAAGGAGAGCATCCTCGTCACGGTGCCGACGAATGTCTCGCCTGCCTGCACTTCGCGGACGATGTCTTTTATGATCTTGACCGCCATCTGCGCCACGTCGTCGTTGACCGCGGCGACACTGACTCTGCCGCTGTCCTCGACGTCGACCTTGGCGCCGGTCTGCTGCACTATGCCACGAATCGTCTTTCCGCCTGAACCGATGACGTCGCGAATCTTGTCAGGGTCAATATTGAAGGTGACGATCTTCGGGGCGGTGGGGGCAAGTTCGGGACGCGGAGCGGCGATCGTGCCGTCCATTATGTCAAGTATCTGGAAACGGCCCCTCTTGGCCTGCGTGAGGGCGTCCGTCAGTATCTGGCGGGTGATGCCGCCAGCCTTGTTGTCCATCTGCAGCGCGGTAACGCCGTCGCGCGTACCGGCGACTTTGAAGTCCATATCACCGTAGTGGTCCTCAAGGCCCTGAATGTCGGTGAGGATACAGACCTGCCCGCCGTCGGCGATGAGTCCCATCGCGATGCCGGCTACGGCCTTCTTCACCGGCACGCCGGCCGCCATCATCGAAAGGCTGCCGCTGCAGACGGAGGCCATCGAACTGGAGCCGTTGGACTCCAGAATATCGGAAACCTGGCGTACGACATAGGGGAATGACTCGTCGTCGGGGAATACGGCGCGCAGCGCGCGTTCCGCCAGCGCGCCGTGGCCGATCTCACGGCGTCCGGGACCGCGCATCGGGCGCACCTCGCCAACCGAGTAGGGCGGGAAGTTGTAGTGCAGGATAAATCTCTTAGACGGTTCGTCAAGCTTAAGGCCGTCCATCATCTGATCGTCAAGTCCGATCATGCCGAGGGTGGTGACTCCCAATGACTGGGTCTCGCCACGTGTGAAGAGCGCCGAGCCGTGCGTCATCGGCAGGATGTCGACCTCGCAGGTGATCGGGCGGAGCTCGTCCATCGCGCGTCCGTCGGCGCGTTTTCTATCCGTAACGAGCAGTTTGCGGACCGCCTTTTTGACCATCTCATCCATCAGCGAAGCAATATACTTCGACGAATCGGGATAGTTTTCGGCAAACCGGTCCTCAATCTTCTGCTGGGCCGCGGCGATAGCCGCGCCGCGCGCCTGCTTCTGGTTGATCTGCACCGCCTCGTATATTTCGTCGGTGAGGTTCTCTTTCACCCAGCTGTCTATCTCTTCGATGACCACGGGCGCGGGAAGCTGGGCCTTCGGCTTGCCGATCTCGGCGACCACGCCGTCGATGAAGTCCACTATTTTGCGGACCGCTTCGTTGGCAAGCTCCATGGCGTCTACGAGAAGGTCTTCGGAGACCTCTTTCGCCCCCGCCTCGACCATCGTGATGCCGCCCCTGTGGCCGGCGACCACGAGATCCAGCGTACTGTTGGGGATATCCGTCTCATCGGGGTTCACGACGAGTTCGCCGTTGATGCAGCCGATGCGCACCGCCCCTATCGGTCCGTTCCAGGGAATGTCGGAGATCGCGAGCGCGAGCGACGCGCCGTTGATGCCGAGGATGTTCGCGGGATTCTTCTGGTCGACAGACATGACTGTCGACACGACATGGACGTCGTTCCTCATCCACTCTGGGAAGAGGGAGCGGATCGAACGGTCGATCATGCGTCCGCTGAGGATCGCCGTCTCAGAGGGGCGTCCCTCGCGTTTTATGAATCCGCCCGGCACCTTGCCGGCGGAATAGTAGCGTTCTTCAAAGTCTACAAGCAGAGGGAAAAAGTCAAGTCCCTCACGCGCCTTCTCCGCGAGCACCGTCGTCACGAGAAGCGCCGTATCTCCATGCCTGGCAAGCAGCGCGGCATTCGCCTGCTTCGCAAGACGCCCCACTTCAAAGGACATCTTTTTGCCGTATAGTTCCAGTTCAAAAATCTGCTTCATTTTCTTCCTCCTACCTTTTATCTTCAACATTAGAAGAATAGCACAAAAATATAAAAAATGGCGAAAGGATATACCTTTCGCCATGCAAATCTTTTTATTTTTGCGTGATTTTGATTAGTGACGCAGCCCGAGGCGCTGGATGAGCGTCTGGTAACGCATGAAGTCCTTCCTCTTGAGGTACTGGAGGAGCTTGCGGCGCTTTCCGACCATAATGAGGAGCCCGCGGCGGCTGTGGAAGTCCTTCTTGTGCGCCCTCATGTGCTCCGTGAGTTCGCGGATGCGCGCCGTGAGGACCGCCACCTGCACCTCTGTGGAGCCGGTATCGGCCTCGTGTGTCTTGTACTCTTCAATAATTGACTGTTTCTTATCCTTCTCGATCATTTCGATCACTCCATTCTGAGCCTGTTGCGCTCGATTTCCCTTAACTCAGGCAGGTGTAAAGACGCCTGTCCGTGTAAAGGGCTCATGTATATTAACAGAAAGGTGCCGAAAATGGCAAGCTTTTATTTTAAGGCGGGCACGGCAAACACACCGGCCCTGTAAGAGAAATATCGGACGCGCCGTGTTCCCGGGCGGCGCGGCGGTTATGTTTTTCCACGCTGACATTCAATCGTGATATATCGGCAATATGGCAATAGATTATTGCTCATCAACAAAAAATTCCATTGACTCGCTGTCAGCCGCTTTATAGAATTTTAATTATCGTTAATAATATAAATCTCAATGCAGGACGAAAGGGGCAATAGGGCTATGGCGAAGTATATCATGGCACTCGACGCGGGCACTACCAGCAACCGCTGTATCCTCTTCAACGAAAAGGGAGAAATATGCAGTGTGGCGCAGAAGGAGTTTACCCAGTATTATCCGCGGCCGAGCTGGGTCGAGCATGACGCGAATGAGATTTGGGCCACGCAGCTCGGCGTCGCCATCGAGGCGATGGCCAAGATCGGCGCTAAATCGACGGACATCGCCGCGATCGGCATCACGAACCAGCGGGAAACGACCGTCGTATGGGATAAGAACACCGGAGAGCCCGTCTATCACGCCATCGTATGGCAGTGCCGCAGGACCTCCGAGTACTGCGACAGCCTCAGGGAAAAGGGGCTGGCAGACTCTTTCAGAGAGAAGACCGGCCTCGTCATCGACGCCTACTTCTCCGGCACAAAGCTGCGCTGGATACTGGAGAACGTCCCCGGCGCGCGCGAACGCGCGGAGAATGGCGAGCTGCTCTTCGGTACGATCGACACCTGGCTCATCTGGAAGCTCTCGGGCGGAAAAATCCACGTGACCGACTATTCGAACGCCTCGCGTACTCTGCTTTATAACATAGGGGAGCTCAAATGGGACGACGAGATCCTCGCCGAGCTCAATATCCCCAAGTGCATGCTGCCCGAGGTGAGGCCCTCCAGCGCCGTTTACGGCGAGACGGACGAGGCCCTCTTCGGCGATCCGGTCAAGATCGCGGGGGCCGCTGGCGACCAGCAGGCGGCGCTCTTCGGACAGGCCTGCTTCACGCCAGGCGAAGCCAAGAACACCTACGGAACGGGATGCTTCATGCTGATGAATATCGGCGACAAGATAAAATATTCGAAGAACGGGCTCGTCACGACGATCGCCTGGGGGCTTGAAGAGGGCAGGGTCTCCTACGCCCTCGAAGGCTCTATCTTCGTCGCCGGCGCGGCGATCCAGTGGCTCCGCGACGAGCTTAAGATCGTGGACACCTCCCCGGACTCCGAATATTACGCGAAAAAGGTCGCCGACACCAACGGCGTCTACGTCGTTCCCGCCTTCGTCGGTCTCGGCGCGCCCTACTGGGACCAGTACGCCCGCGGCACGATCGTCGGACTCACGCGCGGCGCCAATAAGTCGCATCTCATCCGCGCGACGCTGGAGTCTCTGGCCTATCAGACCTACGATGTACTCAAGGCGATGGAAGAGGACAGCGGCATCAGCCTCGCGGCCCTCAAGGTGGACGGCGGCGCCTGTAAGAATAATTTTCTCATGCAATTCCAGTCCGACGTGATACAGGCTCCCGTCCGCCGTCCGATGTGCGTCGAGACGACGGCAATGGGCGCGGCCTATCTCGCCGGTCTGGCGGTAGGGTACTGGAAGACAAAGGACGACGTCCTCAGCAACTGGGCCATCGACAACGAATTCAAGCCGGAGATGTGCCCCCAAAAGGCGAAAGAGCTCATCGACGGCTGGAAAAAGGCGGTCAAGTGTTCCTTCGGCTGGGCGAAAGACTGACCGATACCGGAGGTCGGTTTCAGTAAAAACATGACAAAACCAAAGATGGAAGACGGGCCCGCAAAGGGGCGGGTCTGTTTTCGTTCCTTTGCGGGCGGGAGAGCCACGCGACGGGAGGAATATGACATTGAAGTATGACGTCCTGATCATCGGAGGCGGCGTCATGGGCTGCGCCGTCGCCCGCGAACTTTCGCGCCGCCGCCTCCGAATAATTCTGCTGGAAAAGTCATCCGATATCTGCGCCGGGCAGAGCCGGGCAAACACCGCGATCGTCCACGGCGGCTATGACGCCGAGCCGGGGACGCTTAAGGCAAAGTATAATGTCGCCGGCAACGCGATGTTCGGCCGCGTATGTTCCGAGCTGGAGGTACCCTACAGGCGCAACGGTTCGCTAGTCGTCTCTTTCAGCGAGAGCGACGACCCTAAACTGGGCGGGCTGCTCGCGCGCGGCGAAAAAAACGGCGTCTCAGGGCTTTCGATAATCGGCGCGGAGGAGATCCGGCGGCGGGAGCCGCATCTCTCAAAGGCGGCCTCCAAGGCGCTGCTCGTTGAGAGCGGAGGGATCGTCTGCCCCTACGGCCTTACGATCGCCTACGCTGAAAACGCCGCGCGCAACGGCGTCACCTTTATCAGAAACGCGGCGGTCACCGGTATAAAAAAATGGCGGGATGGCTGGCATGTCTCGGCCACGGCGGGGGATTTCACCGCCGACGCCGTCGTGAACTGCGCCGGGGTCCACTCGGACGAGATCAACAATATGGTCTCCGAAGAAAAATTTTATATCACGCCGCGCCGCGGCGAATATTACATAGTGGACAAAAAGTATGCCGGTTATTTCAACTCGGCGATATTCCAGCTGCCGACAAAGATGGGAAAGGGCATCCTCGTCGCCCCCACCGTGGACGGCACGCTGCTCATCGGCCCCACCGCCGAGGATATCGATGAACGAGAAGACACGCGGACGACGCGTTTCGGCCTCGACAAGGTGCTCGCGGGGGCCTCGATAAGCTGGGAGGATATTCCCACGCGCGCCTTTATAACAAGCTTCGCGGGGGTGCGCGCCCACTGCGACCGCGACGACTTCATCATTGGCGAAGCTCCCGACGCGGAGCTGTTTTTCAACGCCGGCGGCGTGGAATCTCCGGGGCTCACCTCCGCCCCCGCGATCGGGTGTTACCTCGCAGAGCTGATCGCCGAGAGGCTCTCGGCAGCCGATAATCCGTGTTTTGACCCCGCGCGCCGCGCCATCCCCTCCTTCCGCGAGATGACGAACGGTGAACGCGCGCGCGCGATCACGGCAAACCCGGACTACGCCAAGGTGGTCTGCCGCTGCGAAAATGTCACCGAGGCCGAGATACGGCAGGCGATACGCCGTCCGGTCGGCGCGCGTACCACAGATGGCGTCAAGCTGCGCGTAAGGTCGGGGATGGGGCGCTGCCAGGCCGGCTTCTGTACGCCGAGAACGATCGAGATATTATGCGAAGAGCTGGGGCTGGATCCGCTCGCGGTGACAAAGTCCTCAGGCGCCTCAAATCTGCTTTCACACTATCTCTTCGAAAAGGAGGAAAAGCCGCATGAATAAGGTGGAACTGGCGGTAATCGGCGGTGGACCCGCGGGACTTGCCGCCGCCGTCGCCGCCTACGAGGCGGGCTGCCGCGACCTGCTCATTCTGGAGCGCGAGGACTCTCTCGGCGGGATACTCAAACAGTGCATACATAACGGCTTTGGCCTCCACACCTTCAAAGAGGAGCTTACCGGACCGGAATACGCGCAAAGATATATCGAAAAAATAATAGAATACAGCATCCCCTGCCGCTGCGGCACAATGGTGACAGAGATAACCAGGGACAGAAAGATCACCTGCGTGAGCAGGGCGGCGGGGCTTGAGGAGATAGAGGCCGGGGCCGTCATCCTCGCGATGGGCTGCCGCGAGCGCCCCCGCGGTTCGCTCGGCATTCCCGGGCAGCGCTGTTCAGGCATCTACACCGCAGGCACCGCGCAGCGTTTTGTGAATATGGAGGGCGTCATGCCGGGCAAAAAGGTGATGATCCTCGGCTCCGGCGACATCGGCCTCATCATGGCGCGCCGCATGACCTTCATGGGCGCGGAGGTCAGGGGCTGCGTGGAGCTGATGCCCTTTTCCGCCGGCCTTAAGAGAAATATCGTCCAGTGCCTCGACGATTACGGCATCCCGCTGCTTCTCTCGCACACCGTCATCGACATCGCGGGCAAAGAGCGTCTGGAAGGCGTCACGGTGGCGGCGGTCGACGAACACCTCAGACCGATACCGGGCACCGAAGAATATTACGAGTGCGACACGCTGCTCCTCTCCGTCGGCCTCATACCGGAGAACGAGCTGTCGGCGATGGCCGGCGTGGAGATCTCCGATACGACAAACGGAGCGGTCGTCGACGAATCGCTGCACACCTCGGTGGAGGGGATATTCTCTTGCGGGAATGTCCTTCATGTACACGATCTGGTGGATTTCGTCTCCGAGGAGGCGGCAAAGGCCGGAGAGAACGCCTGGCGTTATGTCAAAGGGGAACGGCCGCGCGGCGGTGGTACGATTACAGTCTCCGCCGGTACGGGCGTGTCGGGCGTCGTACCGCAGTATATATCGCGCGGCGCGCAGGGCGAGGTCACGATGATGTTCAGGCCGCGCGGCGTCTATAAGGACGCCTCCGTCGTCGTAACGGCGGGTATGGAGAAGATTTTTTCAAAAAAACACCGCATCTTGGCCCCCGGCGAGATGGTCTCTCTCAAACTGGATATGGCGTTCCTCAGAGAGCGCCCAGAAGCATCGGAGATAACCGTCGGCGTGGAGAGGCGCGGATGATAACGGAGCTTACCTGCATAGGCTGCCCCATGGGCTGCCAGATAACCGCGGAGACCGAAAACGGCAAAATACTCTCCGTCAGCGGACAGAGCTGCGCCATCGGCAAAAGATACGCGGAGGAAGAGCTGACACATCCGACACGCATGGTCACCTCGCTGATGGAGACGGTAGGTGGTGGGACTTCGCTCTCCGTCAAGACCTCAAAGCCGATCGACAAGGGAAAAATATTTGAATGCCTCGCGGAGATCAGGAGGACTAAGGCCCAGCTTCCGATCCACATCGGGGATATCCTGATAAGGAACGTCTGCGGAACGGAGACTGATATCGTCGCGACAAAAGAACTATACTAAAATGCAAAAAGTTCAATAATTCAGAGGAGGCAGGGAGGGGCAAAATCCCGGCCTCCTGCCATTTTTATATCCCAAAAAGAGATTTTTATGTTATAAATATTGGTAGTGTGCATTTTGAATCGCGAAAAAATGAGACCGCACAACAATGTTTACGGAGGGAATCGTTGCCATGCCATCACCATGGAACCTGCCTAATATGCTGAGCCTGTCGCGGGTCTTTCTCGTCCCCGTCATTCTCGTCTTTCTGACCCTGCGGACACAGTTCGGATTCATCGAGGGGGTAAATATCGGAGACCTCATCGCGGGGCTCGTATTCATCATCGCCTCGATAACGGACGCCGCGGACGGACATATAGCGCGTAAAAGAAACCTTGTCACCAACATGGGGAAATTTATCGACCCCTTAGCGGACAAGATACTCGTCATTGCCGTGCTGACGGCGCTCGTCGAACTTCACCGCTTCCCCGCCTGGATGGTAGTCGTCATCGTCTCACGTGAATTCATCGTCTCGGGGCTGAGGATGGTGGCCGCCTCGGAGGGCGTGGTGATCGCAGCCTCCAAGGGCGGGAAGCTCAAAACCGTCACGCAGATAGTGGGCATCGTGATGCTTATCTTCAACATTCCCTATGCTATGGCGGTCATGTGGGTCGCCGTCATCCTCACGGTATGGTCCGGTATAGACTACGTGATAAAGGGAGCAGACTTGCTGAACTGACTACAGCGCAGACAGCCTAAATGAAAATATGCTGCCGGAGCAAAAGCTCATGGGCGGCATATTTTTATATTTAAGAAAAAATTCCATCCGGCGGCCATAAAAAAATTCATCGACACGTCACGCAGCCCGGCAAAGCGCCGTGACGGCGCTTATAATCGCAGCAGAGGCCCCACATATCCCGGATATTCGCCGTCTGCTGCGTTTACAGCGACGCAGGGGCGGCAAACACTGTGATTCGGGACAGGAACACAAACTGAAGGCCAACGGCCCGTTTAATGGCTCTGCGCGGCGGCGCGGCAATATCTGTGAAGATAGATATCCCGCCGGGCCCGTTACCGCCCCCGGTGCTTCTCTATCTGCCCCTCGATAAGGGCCGTGTCATCAAAATAATTGATACGCATCGCCGTGCGCACGTCGTGAAGGGTCGCGGCGGCCGCGGCCCGTGCGGCTTCGCTGCCGCGCCGCAGGATATCGTATACCTCAGGTATCCGCCGCTCCCACTCACGTCGCCGCTCGCGGATGGGGGCAAGACGGCTCTGCATAACGTTGTTGAGAAACTTTTTGACCTTTATATCGCCAAGGCCGCCGCGGCGGTAATGGGCTTCAAGCTCCTCCAAGCCGCCGTATTCGGGCATAAACTCCGCAAAATCCTCCGGGCGGCTGAACGCCTCCAGATAGATGAAGACCGGGTTGCCCTCCGTAGTGCCGGGATCGTCCACTTTGAGATGATTGGGGTCGGTGAACATCGACATCACCTTTTTGCGTATCTCCTTCGGCTCGTCGGCAAGGTAGATGCAGTTTCCCAGAGACTTGCTCATCTTGGCCATTCCGTCAATGCCCGGAAGCCTCATACAGACCTTGTTTTCCGGCAGTACGATCTCCGGTACGGTCAGCGCGTCGCCGTAGGTGGCGTTAAATTTATGCACTATCTCCCGGCACTGTTCCAGCATCGGCGCCTGGTCCTCACCAACGGGCACAGAGGTCGCGCGGAAAGCCGTGATATCGGCGGCCTGGCTGATGGGATAGGTGAAAAAACCCACGGGGATGCTGGCCTCGAAATTGCGCTGCTGTATCTCGGCCTTGACGGTGGGATTCCGCTGCAGGCGCGCAATGGTGACAAGATTCATGTAATAAGATGTCAGCTCCGTAAGCTCGGGAACCATAGATTGAATAAAGATGGTGGACTTGACGGGATCTATGCCGCAGGCCAGGTAATCGAGCGCCACCTCGATAATATTATCGCGCACCTTCTCCGGGTGCTCGGCGTTGTCCGTCAGCGCCTGCGCGTCGGCGATCATGATGTATATTCTCTCGTATTCGCCGGAATTCTGCAGCGCGACGCGCCTCTCCAGAGAACCTGCGTAGTGCCCCACATGAAGCCGTCCCGTCGGGCGGTCTCCGGTTAAAATTATTTTTGCCATTTTGCCTTTATCCTCCGTGTGCAGTCCTATATTCTTTTCTGACTACGGCAGTATATCATATCAGCCTCGGCGGCTGTATACCGTTTTGCCCCGCTATCCGAGGGCTAAGATTTTACCTTCGACTCCGTGCCGTTTTTCAGCCGCACGATATTTGCCCGGTGACGCCAGACAGAGAGAAGGGCGAGGCAGAACGAGGCGGCCGTATAAGGGCGCGGCATTCCAAAACAGGCGGTGAGCCCCGCGGCGGCGAGCAGCCCCGCCATCGAGGCCACCGATACATATTTCGTCGTCTTCATGACGGCGTACCAGATAATGCCGCCGATTACCGCGGGCCACGGCATAAAGAAGTTATAAAAGCCGATCACGCCAAAGGTGGTCGCCACCCCTTTGCCGCCCCTGAAACCAAGCCAGATGGGAAAATTGTGTCCCAGTACCGCGCATAACCCGGTAAGCGCGAGTACAGCCGGATTGGAGACGAAACAGGAGGCCGCGAGGACGGCGAAGCCTCCTTTGAGCATGTCAAATACGGCGACGGCGACGGCCCATTTTTTGCCCATAAGCCGTCCGACATTCGTCGCCCCGATATTGCCGGAGCCGAAGGCGCGGATATCGGCTCCCTTTATATATTTCGTGACGAGGAAACCTGTGGGACACGACCCCGCAAGATACCCGGCAAAGGCCCAGAAAATAGCTGTCATAAGATCATCTCCACATGAAATTTTATCAGGATAAAGACGCTGAAACACAAGTAAATTTTACGATAGAGGCCTCGGCAAGTCAAATAAAAAGCCCGCGGGACCGGTGCAGACGCATAAGCCAGCCGACGGCGTCCGTGACTTCCGGCGGTCCTCCTGAACGGTCAAGAGTTTGATTTTTCATAGTTTTGGCGTTGCCCTCCGCGGATCAAACGGATAATATGTAACATGCCCTGAGGGCAAAAAAATATCATGACAGGCATCTCCATTGGGAGATATCAAATAGGAGGTCATATTTATGAGAATGAGGAGACTGCTTACATCAGCGGCATTTATCATGCTGCTGGCTGTCCCGGCATACGCCGCGCCGCAGCTGATTCAGGCGGACAGGTATGAGGGATATCTTTTACGAAACGGCTCCGCTGCGGAACGCACGGCCCTGGTGCTGAAGTACGACGCCGTCACCGGAGCTCCGGTAAGTTATCTTGAGACCGTTTACACCGGCATGGCAGGCGAGACAAAACGCAACGGGACTTTCACCGTGAAGGAAGACCGCGCCGCCGGCGCTTCGCGCTTTACGCTGAAGGCAAAGACCAGAGGCCATGACGAATATTTCCTGCGGACCTCCATGGGCACTAGCCTGCGGGCGCGGAACACGGGGGACGGCAGTACGCTGCTGGTGACAGGCGCCCAGCTTCTGAAAGACGGCAAAGAGATAATGCGCTTTCCCGCGAGCTACAGCGGCACTATTCCGGCAGCATCCGGCCCTGGGATACTGATGGAGGTCACCTTTCGGGCAGACCACACCTTCCGCATCGCAGAGACCTACATCGGCGAGTCGGAGGGAAGCAATAAATTTTACGACAGCGGACGCTGGTCGGTGAGCATGGTCAATAAAGACCCCCTCCTCACCCTCAAAACCAGGGACGGCGACCGCTATTTCACAGTCGGCGACAAGAGCGTGACAATGGCCGACAGCCGCGGACGCGCCGCCGAAAGCAAACTTAATTACACGCTGACCGAAGCGGCGGGAGGCGACCTCTTCAAAGCGGCGGCCCTGATGGAGGGCGAATACAGCCAAACCGAAGAGAGCGGCGTATTCCGCGACACGGCCACCGGCAGGAGTTACCCTGTGGCCAAAGGCGGCGACAGCGCCGATATGGAACGCGCCTATTCCGATACGGGGACCACGCCGGGCAGGTACCTGCCGGCAGTGGTGAGGGGCAGCCTCGTTGTACAGCACGGCGCTGACGGTCAGCCTGAGGAGATGCTGCTGGTGGAACGCCTGGTCGCGCTTGGCTCGCAGGAGATCGCGCTGGTAAAAGGCGACTGGAAGATCGTCAGCGCGGGAGAGGTAAAAGCCGCTGAAAATATCAAGGAAGGCAGAGAAAGGCCTTTCCTGAAGTTTGACACGGACGGACGCTTTTACGGATACGCCGGATGCAACCGCATCGCCGGTTCATATATCGTCTCCGGCATGAAGCTGAAGCTGGACGGTATCCTCAGCACTAAGATGGCCTGCCGCGATATGCGGCTGGAAGACGCGCTTTTGGAGGCGCTCCCGCGTGTGCGCTCTTATTTTGTGAACAAGGGCGTGCTGACCCTCAAAGGCGCGGACGGGAACACGCTGGCCCTGCTGACGGACGGAAACGCCGCAAGATAGAGATAAACGTAAAGAGGCTCCAGAAACGGAGCCTCTTTTTTATGCGGAGCGGCGGCTCCGTGAAGAGAGTAAATATTTTTTAAGATGACAAAAAGGGCTCGGCCGGTTTCGGCTGAGCCCAAGATATTGTTTTTACAGCTAGTCGTTATAAATATCTTTTCTATCTCCTATTTTCAAAACAAGAATTGTCACTCTCTCATCTGAAATTTCCGCAAGTATCCGATAGTTCCCCACACGATAACGCCATTGCCCCGCTCTATCTCCTGTGAGGGGCTTCCCGGGCAGTCTTGGGTCTGTATAACCATCAAGATTCCTGCGCATCCACGCCGTAATCAGCCGTGCCTCTCTAGGGCACATAATTGCAATTTCACATAATTAGTGTACACTATGTATATACTTAATATGGAGGGATTTATATGCAGACGACGATCCAAAAGTGGGGCAATAGCCAGGGGATCAGGCTGCCAAAGCATATTTTGGAATCAGTAGGTCTTGAAATACCGTCTACAGGTGAGCCTGTGGAGGTGGAGGTTATCGCCGAAGAGGGTAAGATAACGATCAAGAAGCCGCTTCCCCGCCGCAAGCGCAGGAACATTATTGAACTTTTGGCCGACTATAAGGGCGATTATAAGGCTTCGGAGACAGATTGGGGAGTCCCCGTAGGTAAGGAAGTATGGTAAGCCAGGGGGATATCATCTGGCTGGAGTTTAACCCACAGGCAGGACACCGCCCTGCCGTCGTAGTGAGCAATAACATCTTCAACAATGTTACTGGAATGGCCATCGTCTGCCCCATTACAAGCAAGCTGAAGGCCTTCCCTTTGCATATACCGCTTGACGAACGGACGAAAACACAGGGGATGATCGCCTGTCAGCATATTAAATCTTTGGATATCGCGGCGAGGAATTACCGGCATATCGAGAAGCTGCCGCGTGATATTCTGGATCGTGTGCTGGAGGCGGTCCTATCTGAGATTGAAGAGATTTGACCTTTACGTCATATTGCCTGCCATGATACATAATGGATACAGGTACGTAAAAAGGGCTCGGCCGAAATCGGCCGAGCCCTTATCAATTCTGGTCGGGATGAGAGGATTCGAACCTCCGACCACCTGCACCCCATGCAGGTACGCTAGCCAGGCTGCGCTACATCCCGTGCAATGTGAGATATAATACCGCGTTATTTGTTTTTGGTCAAGGGGAAAAGTAAAATTCCCTCAGCAATGCAGCAAAGGGAATTTGTATCTTAAGCTGCCATAATCAAATTAAAAAGATATGCCTACTTCTTTTCGTTTACAGCTTCCTTGAGAGCCTTGCCCGCGCGGAAAACGGGAACATTCTTCGCCGGAATTTCAATGACCTTCTTGGGGTCCTGAGGGTTACGTCCCTGGCGTGCCGCTCTCTTCTGGACTTCAAACGTACCGAATCCTACGATCTGTACCTTTTCTTCCTTCTGAAGCGCCGTGTAGATATCGTTGAATATCGCTTCTACCACTTCGGCAGCCTTCTTTTTGGTAATGCCCTCTACCTCTTTGGCCACTGTGTTGATGAGGTCTGTCTTTGTCACTTCTGTGCCACCTCCAGTCAAGATTCACACTGCTTTTAATGCAGCATGTAAGGTTTATACCGATAAAATAGCCAGTCGTCAAGTGCTTAAAACGGAAATATAATGTCTATTACGCGTTTTTAAGCACTATATCTTGTTTCTCATGAATATTTTTATCGGAACTCCAGAAAAATCCGCCATTTCACGTAGGAGATTTTCCAGATGGCGCCTGAAAGATTTCGAGCAAAGCTCTGAATCATTCACGAAGAAAATGAACGCCGGCGGCGCTCCGTCCGCCTGCGTGCAGTAGTATATTTTGAGGCTGTGCCCCTTTCCGTCACCAGGCATTCTCTCAAATACGAGCACCTCTTTTACAAGCTTATTGAGCTCGGAGGTGGCTATCCGGCGGCGGCGGTTTTCCTCTACCTTGAGGATCAGCTCCGGTAATTTGCCAAGGCTGCGGCCCGAGAGCGCCGAGATGAAGACTCGCGGTGCGTGGGCGGCAAAGGGCAGCTCTTCGATCAGCTTCTTCGTCATAACGTCGCCGACCTTCTCTTCGCGCGGGGCAAGATCCCACTTGTTGACGACAAGGATGAGCCCCTTGCCGCGTTCGAGCACCTGCCCGATAAGCCGTTTGTCCTGCTCCGTCACCGGGTCCTGCGCGTCGAGCAGCACAAGCGCCACATGGCAGCGGTCGATCGCCTGGTAGGTACGGACGTTTGAATAGTATTCAAGATCCGTGTTCACGCGGCTTTTGCGGCGCAGCCCCGCGGTGTCCAGGAAACGGAATCTCTGTCCGTTCATTTCGACGACGGAGTCGACGACGTCGCGCGTCGTTCCCGCGATATCGCTGACCATCGAACGCTCCTCGCCCGCGAAGGCGTTCAGCAGGCTCGATTTGCCTACGTTGGGCCGGCCGACGAGCGTAACGCGGATCTCGCCGTCGTCCGAGTCGAATTCCTCCGATTCAAGCTTGGCGGTGATGAAGTCAAGCATATCGTCAAAGCCGGTATTATGCTCCGCGCTGGCGGCGACGACCTCGTCAAAACCAAGACCGTAGGCCTCGCCGAGCATCGCGTCCTCCTGTTTCTCGTTGTCGAGCTTGTTCATCACGACGACGACGGGCTTGCCGCTGCGGCGCAGTTTATGCGCGATCTCCTCGTCGGTCGGCGTGACGCCGGTGCGCCCGTCGACAACGAAGATGATGGCGCTGCTCTCGTCTAGCGCAAGGTCGACCTGCTTCTCTATAAGGTCCATGAATGGGTGTTCCGTCTCGGACATAATTCCGCCCGTATCGACGATGTAGAATTTCTTCCCCGCCCATTCAGTCTCACCGTAGAGCCTGTCTCTAGTAACGCCCGGCTGGTCGTCCACGATCGCCGCACGTTTTCCAAGTATCCTGTTGAATATTGAAGATTTGCCGACATTAGGTCTGCCGACAATTGCAACAATTGCCATATTTTTCGTCCTCTTCCGTTAATTTTTGAAGCTGTGGATCGGCGCCGGTATCCTTCCCCCGCGGTTGATAAACGCGGAACAGTCAAATTTGTTTACCTGCATGACCGGAGCGTATCCGAGCAGCCCCCCAAAGGTCACCGTCTCGCCGGCGGTCTTTCCGTATACCGGTATCAAACGCACTGCCGTGGTCTTATTATTTATCATGCCGATTGCCATTTCATCGGCAATGATGCCTGATATCGTCTCAGGTGAAGTATCGCCGGGGATCGCGATCATGTCAAGCCCGACGGAGCAGACGCAGGTCATCGCCTCAAGCTTGTCGAGGGTCAGCGCCCCCGCCTCGACGGATTCGATCATGCCGTGGTCTTCGCTGACGGGGATAAAGGCGCCGCTGAGTCCGCCGACATAGGAGGAGGCCATTACGCCGCCCTTTTTCACGTTGTCGTTGAGGATAGCCAGCGCGGCCGTCGTCCCGGGGGCGCCCGCGTATTCGAGGCCCATCTCCTGGAATATCTCCGCGACGCTGTCGCCTATGGCGGGCGTCGGCGCCAGCGATAGGTCGATGATGCCGAAGGGGACGCCGAGGCGCAGAGAGGCCTCACGCGCCACAAGCTGCCCGACGCGCGTTATCTTGAAGGCGGTCTTTTTCACGGTCTCGCAGAGCGTCTCAAAATCCGCGCCGCGCACCTCTTCGAGCGCCCGCTTGACGACGCCGGGGCCGCTTACGCCGACGTTGATCGCGCAGTCGCGCTCGCCGACGCCGTGAAAGGCTCCCGCCATGAAAGGGTTGTCCTCGACGGCGTTGCAGAATACGACGAATTTCGCGCAGCCGAGCGAATCGGCCTCACGCGAGAGGTAGGCGGTCTCCTTTATCACCTGCCCCATCTGCTTTACGGCGTCCATATTGATGCCGGAATGGCTGGTGCCGAGATTTATCGAAGAGCAGACGCGCTCCGTCACCGACAGCGCTTCAGGCACGGAGCTGATAAGACGCTGGTCGGCCTCCGTGATGCCCTTCTGCACCAGCGCGGAAAAACCGCCGATAAAGTTCACGCCGACCTCTTTCGCGGCGCGGTCCATAGTGCGCGCGATCTCGACGTAGCTCTCCGTCTCGCAGGCCGAGGCGGCGATCGCCACCGGCGTCACCGATATCCTCTTGTTGACGACGGGAACGCCGAACTCCATCGCGATCTCGTCGCCGGTCTTCACAAGTCTTTCGGCGGAACGGGTGATCTTGTCATATATTTTTGCGCAGAATTTTTCGAGGCTCGGATCGGCGCAGTCGAGGATGTTGATACCCATGGTGATGGTACGGACGTCAAGGTTTTCGTCCTGTATCATCTCGTTTGTCTTGCGCGCTTCTGATTTGCTGATCATCTTCGGCTATATCCTGTGCATGCTCTCGAATATCTCTTCGCGCTGGAATTTTATCATCAGCCCTATCTCCTCGCCGAGCTCCTTGAGGCCTCCGGCCATCTCTCCGGGGGTACAGGTACAGGCGCTGATGTCGATTATCATAAGCATGTCGAAGTATCCCTTGATTATCGTCTGCGATATCTCAAGCACGTTGGCGTTTTTATCCGCGAGGTATGTGCAAACCTTTGCAATTATACCCACCTGGTCTTTTCCCAATACCGTAACGATCGCTTTCATTATGCTTCATACCTCCAGATCTTTTATTTAATCGGGCGCAGACCAAATCAAGACGCCCGTCAAAGCCGATGTTTACCTTCCGCCAGCCGTATGCGGAACCCCGAAACCCGCGCGCGGCATATAAAAACGGCGCCGCGCCGATGGTTCAGTCAAGGTATAATAATACCGTAGGAAATCCATTTCTGGTAGCCCTTATGTCAAAAAAAGGCTGTAATATATTTTTTAACTGCTGAAATCGTTTGGTACGTACCCATATTTCTTCGTTATTTTCTTCAGAAATCCAGTATTCTATCTCCGACTCCTCCAGCTGCGGAGTGATTTTTTCCGCCACGCCGGCGGGCGTCGTGATCTTTATCATCGGCATAAATGGCGGCAGCTCCCATTCACGGCGCTCTTTGAGCTCGCGCTGCCAAAATACGCGCCAGCCGCGCCGCAGGGCGTCCTGCCACTCGCGCCCCGGCCTGCGGCTCTGGACGACGATCTTCCGCTCCCGCGAGCCGCCGCCGCGCCACATCGATTCCCAAAGCATCGCGTAGGCGCGCGCCTTCGCGTCATACTCCTGCGAGCGCGCCTCGGCGTCGGCGTCTATCCAGCCGACGACGGCGGGCGACAGTTCGTCGCAGAGCGAGAGTATGCGGCGGGTGCCGATTATCAGCGCGCCGCCGGGATATTCTTTCATAAGCTCTTCGGCCTTCGGCATCTTTTCTTCCTGATTTTGTATGAGGAGTACGTTTTTATAAAGATGTTTCAGCGCCCCCTCCGCCCGCTCATATAGCGCCTCCAGGCCGGGGCGCACGCCGGTGAGCAGCAGGCCGCCGCAGTTCGGGCACTTTTCCGGGATCGGCTCCCGCTGCCCGCAGGCGGTGCAGCGAAGGGTACGGCGGCTCTCCTCCCAGCGCATCGAGGAGCCGCAGCGTTTGCAGCGCAGGGTCTTGCCGCATTCTTCGCAGAGTATCTCCCCCGCGTAGCCCTTGCGGTCAAGGAGCCAGAGCGCCCATTTACCAGCGCGCCGCGCCTCGGCGGTCTCCCTGATGAGCGGCTCGCTGATCGGCAGCGTCTCGCGCAGCGCCTCAAATTCGGAGGCTAGCGCGTCTTTGAGGCTGACAAATATTATGCGCCCGTCGTTTTTCTCCTCGCCGCACAGCGGTTCGGCGCGCAGGAAACCCTTTGAGGAGGGCATAGCCCCCCCGAGCACGAAGCGCGCCCCCGCGAAGGTCGCGCGCATCCCCAGCAGGCTGCGCAGGTGGACGACGGGGTGGCTCTGCGAACGCCAGCCCCCCTGGTTCTCCTCGTCCATCGCGATCACGGAGAGTCCCGCGAGCGGCACAAAGGCCGCCCCCGGCGAACCGACGATAAAGCGCCGTTCGCCAAGCCGCGCGCTCTTCCAGAGCTTCCACTGCGCGGGCGCGGAGACGGGCCAGAGGGCCCCCTCCTCGCGCAGCCCCTTCGGAAGCGAATCCCAAAAGGCTTTGGCAAGTTTCACCTCGGGAAAGAGCACGAGCGAAGGACCTTCGCCCGCGACGATCTCCCGATAGTATTCATAACGGCGCGAAAGGTCTGCGCAGTAGATATCGCCCGCGGAAAACTTTTTTTTCGCCTGTTCTGGCTCGGGCAGAGGTGGAAGGTTTTCGTTGGTAAAAAATTTCGAGGGAAGTACGGTCCGCATCGCGAAGCCGGTGCCGATGAACCAGGTTTCGCCGAACCATTTGATGAGCCGCCAAAGCTCCCCCGGCAGGGGCGGAGCCTCGTCAATGACCTCCGTCACGGCCTTAAGCCGTTTGGGGTCAATGGCCTCCTCCGCTACGCCCGCGAGGGTCATCGCCACCCGCCGGTCCCTGCCGAGCGGTACGGAGACACGAAGCCCCTCGGGGAGGGCCTCATCATGCCTATAGGTGAGGGGCGTCCACCAAGGGGCCGGAATCGCAGCCTGTATCAGGGCCATTATCGTTTTGCGGTAAGCGCGGCGACTGCGTCAAGCAGACGGTCGGCCGCCTCCTCCTTCGTACCGGAGAAGCGCGCGGGATCCGCGCCGCGTTCCAGTATCGTTATCACGTTCGTGTCCACCGCAAAGCCCGCGCCCTGTGCGAGAACGTCGTTGGAGACGATGATGTCGAGGTTCTTCTCCGCCATCTTCCGCTGCGCGTTTTCGAGCACGTTCTGGGTCTCCGCGGCAAAACCGACAAGTATCTGTCCCGGGCGCTTCCGCCCTCCGAGAGCGGCGGCGATGTCCCGGTTCTGCACCAGTTCAAGGGTGAACTCCTGCGCGTCGCCGCGCTTTATCTTCTGTTCGGCGCGGTTGGCGGCCTTGTAATCGCCGACGGCGGCGGCCTTCACGATGACGTCGGCCTCCTCGGAGGCTTTCATGCAGGCCTCGTACATATCGTCGGCGCTGACGGTCTCCACTACCTTTATCCCCGCAGGACGCGTGAGCGTGGAGGGGCCCGTTATCAGGGTGACCTCCGCGCCGCGCTGCCAGGCGGCGCGGGCCACCGCGTAGCCCATTTTGCCGCTGCTGGGGTTGCTTAAATAGCGCACGGGGTCTATATACTCGTGCGTCGGCCCCGCGGTCACCGCCACGCGGAGACCGGAGAGATCCTTTTTCGCGCAGAGCATCATCTTTACGTAGTCGTCTATCACCGCGGCGGAGGGAAGACGTCCCTTACCCTCGTAGCCGCAGGCGAGCATCCCGCTGTCAGGGTCCACCACGACCGCGCCCCGCGCCTCCAGGGTCTTCATGTGCCTCTGCGCCGCCTCGTTGGCGAGCATCTTGCAGTTCATCGCGGGAAAGAGCAGCAGCGGCTTCTGGTTAGCCAGCAGAGCCGCGCCAAGCAGCGTCGCGCTGTCGCCCTCCGCCGCCATGCGCAGCACATTGCCGGTGCAGGGCGCGATGACAAATATATCGGCCCAGTCGGTGAGCGAGATGTGCGGTATCCGCCACCCATATTCGGGCGAGAGGAAGTCGCGCTCACGCCAGACGCGGCGCTTGCTGAGCGTCGAGAGCACCATCGGGCTGACAAAGGCCTCGGCGGACTCCGTCAGGATGGTCTCCACCTCAAAGCCCATCTTTACCCAGCCGTGGAGCAGGTCTGGCGTCTTGTAGGCGGCGATGCCCCCGCTTATGCCGAAGAGTATTTTTTTATGCCGCAGGCACATTTTCCGTCTTGGGGAGCGGATCGATTATCTTGTAGGATATCTTTCCCTCCGTCACATCGCTCACGGCCTTTGAGATATACTTCTCGTCGCCGCCAAGATCCTTGCGCTCGCTAAGCTGGCGCGCGCGCGCCGCGATGACGAGGGTGAGGATATATTTGTTGGGGATATCCCTTTCACGGTAAATTTTCTCAAGATCCATATAAATCATTTAAGTTCCTCCCTATGCTTTTTGACAATTTTTATAAATTCTGCCACTGCGTCTTCCACAATGTCGTTTACAATCACATAATCATACTCTTCAGCGTGCAGGAGCTCCTCTTTCGCGTTCTTAATGCGCAGTTCCTGTTCCTCGCAGCACTCGCTGCCGCGCTTTTTAAGGCGACGGGCAAGCTCGTCGAGCGATGGCGGCTTCACAAAGACCGTCACCGCGTCCGGTATCTTTTTTTTCACGATAAAGGCGCCCTGAACGTCTATCTCAAGAACGATGTCCGTTCCGGAGGCAAGGGCCTCTTCCACAATGTCCCTGCGGGTGCCGTAAAGGTGCCCGTGGACATTCGCGTATTCAAGGAAATCACCGGCCGCTATCCGGCGGCGAAACTCCTCTTCGGAGAGAAAGTAATATGTCTTTCCCTCAGCGTCGAGGCCCGGGCGCGGAGCTCTCGTGGTACACGAGACGGAATAGCTGATATTGGGGAGTTTCTTCAGCGCCTGCTGCAGCACCGTCCCCTTCCCCACGCCCGCGGGGCCGGAAAAGATATAGAGAGTGCCCCTCATGGCCGTTCTCCCTCGCCCTCAAAGCGCGCCGTGATCGTCTCCGGCTGTATCGCGGAGAGGATCACATGCCTGCTGTCCATTATCAGTATCGCCCTCGTCTTGCGCCCCTGGGTCACATCAACCAGCAGCCCCGCCTCGCGCGCCTCGTCCTTGAGGCGGCGGATCGGGGCGGAATCGGGGCTGATGATGGAGACCACCCGTTCCGCGACTACCATATTGCCGAATCCGACATGCACAAGTTTGTAAGACATCTTATTCAAGATTCTGTATCTGTTCGCGGATGCGCTCGAGGCAGGCCTTGGCGTCGACGGCGAGCCAGCGGATATCCGCGTCCGCCACCTTGGAGTCAAGGGTGTTTACCTCGCGGTTCATCTCCTGAACGATAAAGTCAAGCTTGCGTCCCGTACTCTCGCTGTCTTCGCCAGTGGAGCGGAATTTCGCGGCGTGGCTCTTGAGCCTCGCCAGCTCCTCCGAAACGTCCCATTTATCGGTCAGCAGAACTATCTCCTGCATATAGCGCGGCTCTTCGAGCTTCTCGCCCATCTTTTCGAGCGCCTCCGATACGCGCGCGCGCATCGCGGCAAAGGCGGCGTCGCGCGTCGGCAGCCAGCGTTCCTCGATCAGCGCCGCCAGACGTTCGAGCTCCGCGAGGTGGGAAAGCACCTCATCGCGCAGATGAGCCCCCTCCGTCTCGCGCATCTTCTGCCAGGAGGCGGCGGCGTTCGTCAGAAGCTCGTCAAAGACCGCCTCGACGGACTGGGAATCTTCTTCGTCGTCAAAACGCGGAAGATCCAGCACTCCGGGGAAAGAGGCCACCTGCTCGACATTCAGGTCGAGCGGCATAGCAAGGCCGCGGCGCAGCTCCAGCAGCTCGCTGCAGTAAGAGAGCAACACCTCGCGGTTTACGCGCCCCGTCTTAAAGCTCTGCGCCCAAAGCACCTCCAGACGCATCTGCACCTTTCCGCGGCGGAAAAGCTTTCTCAATTTCTGATGGAACCACGGCTCCCAGCTCACAAACTCGCGCGGCAGGCGCACCGATATCTCCTGATAGCGATGGTTCACGCTCGATAACTCCATGCTTAGCGTGCCCCATGATGTCTGCATCTGAGAACGGCTGAAGCCGGTCATGCTTACGTACATGCAAATCACCCTTCTAAACAGTCTCGCGTATCTTCGTGCAATCCGCCGCCGCGCCGGGAGGCGAAGGGCTGACGATTACCCCGCCGTTCAGGGCCGCGGATACGTCTATCTCTTTATAATATATCTTTTATACCATTTAAGGCAACTTCACCGGCAAAACTTTTTTTTATTTCGCCAAGCAGTTCGTCAAAACCGCGGCCGTCGCGCGCGCAGGTACATACCACGCGTTCGCCGCGCGCGCGGAGCTCCACGGCGATAAAGTCCGCCGTCTCTCCGCTCTTGTCTATCTTGTTGAGCACGACGATACGCGGAAGATGGTCGGCCTTCAATTCGCGCAGCGTCTCAAGGACTATCTCAAAGGTCTCAGTCGGCTCCTTGCCGGCGGAATCCAGCACGAGCAGCAGCAGGTCGGCGTTCGCCGCCTCCTCGAGCGTCGCGCGGAAGGCCGCCACCAGCTCAGGCGGCAGCTTGCGGATGAAACCGACGGTGTCGGAGAGCAGAAAAGCCCCCTCTCCGTCCCGGTAGCCGATCTTCCTCACCACGGTGTCCAGCGTTGAAAACAGCTGGTCTTTCGCGACGATACCGGCATCCTTGGAGAGCGTCTGCAAAAGGGTGGACTTGCCGCTGTTCGTATAGCCGACCAGAGCCGCCACCGGCACTCCGTCGCGGCGGCGGCGTTCGCGCCGCTCCTCGCGGCGTCTGCGCACCTCGCCGAGACGCTGCTCGATGCTCTTCGTACGCCGGTCCAGTTTACGGCGGTGTCTCTCAAACTCAGTCTCGCCCGGGCCGCGCGTGCCGATGCCACCGCCTGTGTGCGACATCTGATGGCCCAGCCCCTTAAGGCTAGGTATCTCGTACTGGTACTGCGCAAGCTCGACCTGCAGCTTGGCCTCCGCCGTGTGGGCGCGGCTCTCAAAAATCTTCATAATTACAAAGGCGCGGTCCCATACCTGCAGGCCGGTGACCTTTTGCAGATTGCTCTTCTGCGTCGGAGACAGGAAGTCGTCCACCACAAGATGCGTCACCTCGTTGGGGAGAGCGTATTCCTTTATCTCAAGAGCCTTCCCAGCGCCGATGAAATGGGCGGGGTCCGGTATCCTCCTCTTCTGCACGATACGGGCCGCCACCGGCACGCCGATATTTTCCAGCAGCATCACCAGTTCGTCCAGAGACTGCTCCGTATCGTCGGCGCTGCCGCAGTCCACGGCGGCGATGACCGCCTTCGGCGGCTTCAAAGAGAGGTCGATCGCGCTGCGCTTCTGCCTGCTCAACGGCGCTCCTGCTCCATAAACCGCGACGCAAGCGAAGATATGGCGTCGGTCACCTGCGCCGCGTCCATATCGGAGCTGTCGAGAATGATACATCCCGGCGCCGGACGCAGCGGCGCGATCTCCCGCGTCATATCGTAGTTGTCGCGTTCAACAACCTGTTTCAATATCTCGTCATAGTCCGCGGCCTCGCCTCTGTCCAGACGCTCCTTATAACGGCGGCGCGCGCGCTCCTCGGCGGAGGCGGTGAGAAATATCTTAAGCTCCGCCTCGGGGAAGACGACCGTTCCCATATCGCGGCCGTCGGCGACGAGGCCGTTTTTGGCCTGGGCGCGCTGCAGTTCGATCAAAGCGCCGCGCACCTCGGGCCGCGCGGCGTAGGCCGAGACGATCCGGTCGATCTCCGGCGTGCGTATCGCAGCGGTCACGTCGGTGCCGTCGGCCATCAGGCCGCCGGGAATGAATTCCAGGTGGAAGGAGGCCAGCGCCTGTGATATCCGTTCGCCTTCGTCCGGCGCGATCCCCTCTCTGTCCAGCTTCCAGGCGATCGCCCGGTAGAGCGCGCCCGTATCGAGGTAGGGCAGCCCTATCCTCTCCGCGACGGCGCGCGCCACCGTGCTCTTCCCCGCGCCCGCGGGGCCGTCTATTGCCACAACGATATTATTCTTTTCCATGATCTCCTCTTTACCTGACAAATAACTATCCGAGCCTCGCGAAGCCGACAAGCTCCGCCAGCCGTTCCGCCTTATAGCGGGCGATCAGCTCCGGCAGTCCGGCGCAGATCGCCTCACCGGCGCTGATATTGTTAAAGAAGGCGCTGCCGACCTCGATGGCGGAGGCGCCCGCGACGGTCATCCCCATGCAGTCGGAGGCGGTCGTTACGCCGCCGCAGCCGACCACCGGTATGGAGACGGCTCCGGCGACCTGCCAGACCATACGCAGCGCGAGCGGAAACACCGCCGGTCCGGAAAGTCCGGCCACTACGCGGTCAAAGGCCGGTTTTCCCGTCGCCATGTCGACGGCCATGCCGAGCCAGGTGTTCGCGCAGACGATGGCGTCCGCGCCCTCTGACTCTATCACACGCGCAACGGCCGCCGGGTCCGCGGCCTGCGGAGTCATCTTCACCCACAGGGGGCCGCGCCAAATCTTCCGCGCGGCGCGCACCGCCTCGGCGGCGGAGGCGCATTCCACGCCCCAGGCCATTCCCTCGCCGTCGACGTTGGGGCAGGAGATATTCAGCTCCGCGGCGGCGACGCCCTCCATATCCTCCAGCACGCGCAGCGTCTCCTGCGTCTCCGCCGGACGCTCCATGACGACGTTGGCGATGACGGGACGGGGACAACTCTTTACCAATTCACCGTAATGCTCCGCGAACTCCCGCGCGCCGCAGTTTTGCAGGCCGATGCTGTTGAGCAGGCCGGAGGGCGTCTCCCAGACTCGGACGCCGCGGTTGCCGCGCCGCGGTTCAAGGCTGATTGCCTTCGTACAGAGCGCGCCGATCCCGTTCAATTTAGGCTCGCGCCAAAATTCCGGCGCGTATGGCCATACGCCCGAGGCTGGAATAACGGGGCTTTCAAGCCGCAGCGAGCCGATCTTTACCGATATATCAGTTGTCATGGATATTCACCTCATCCGCTCTGAAAAGAGACTGATCGACGCAGACCCGCTTAAGGCCGTTCGCCGTCTCGATCACGCAGCCCATACAGCCCCCGTAACCACAGGCCATGCGCTTGTCCAGCAGGTAATAGAGCCGCTGCGGAGTGTCCACGTAATGGCGGCGCATCGCCTCAAGGAAGCCGCCGGGGCCACAGCACCACGCCTGCACGCCCTCGCTCAGCGGGCGGGGCAAAACCTTGAACATCGAATCTCCCTCGCCGAAGGAGCCGTCGTCGGCGAAAATCTTCGCGTCGGGATGTATGGAAAGTATCTCCTCCGCATAGTCCTCGTAGCCTCTTCCGGGCACGCCGATATAGAGCGAGCTGCGCTCCCGCCGCTCGCGCTTCTTCATCATCAGAGCCGCCGCGCCAACGCCGCCGCCCGCGAGAATCAGCTCGTCATCGGTATCAGGGCAGGGTCTGCCGAGAAAACCGCGCACGCGCAGCTTCGCGCCGGCGGATACCTGGCTCATCATCTCCGTGCCGCGGCCGACCAGCACATAACAGAGGGAGATCTCTCCGCGCGCCGCGTCCGCGTCAGCCACCGCGAAGGGGCGTCCGAGCAGAGGGTCTGTCCCATGATTCGGGAAGACCATTATGCTGTGCCCAGCGCGCACGCTCTTCGCGAGCGCCGGCGCCTCGAAAGTCATCCAGTAGAGCCGCTCGGCAAGTTTTTTATTCTTAACGACGGGGAGGATATAATCATTTACCTCCTGCGCGTTACAGTTACAATTCGTCATCCGCATTCCCCGCTTTCGCAATTTGCCTTTTCCTGCTAAAATATAGGTGTCCGTTTTAGGAGAGCGCCGGTCGGGCTACAGCCGTCCGGCAAAACCAAAAACGTTCGTTACGCCTGTTAGATGTGCCGGATATCGAACGGGCAGGCCCCAGACGGGGCTCCGTCGTGTTATACATATATCGAAAGTCTGTCCGTGCCGCATACGGTGCATATAATCAGCGGTTCTCCGGAGTATATTTTACCATTTAAGAGCTGATATATTGGGGGCGGTCAGAGATGGATTTCAAACCATTACTTAAAAGCGCGCTGGGCGAAGAGCCCTGCGACCTGCTGTTCAAAAACGCAAAATTCGCAAACCTCTGCACAATGGAATATGAAACGGGAGACATCGCCGTAAAGAATGGCGTCATCGTCGGTATCGGCGGGGGATACGCGGCGAAAGAGACCGTAAACTGCGCCGGACGCCTGCTGCTGCCGGGATTCATCGAGGGACACATGCATGTCGAGAGCACCTTTATGGTGCCGCGCAATCTCGCCGCGGAGATATCGCCGCACGGCACCACTACGGTAATGCCGGACCCGCACGAGATCGCTAACACCTGCGGCACGGAGGGAATACGCTTCATGCACCGCGAAAGCGAGGGGCTGCCGGTCGACTTCTACTACGGCGCGCCCTCCTGCGTGCCGGCGTCGGCACAGGAGACCCCCTTCGAATACATTGAGGCGGACGAGATAAAAAAACTCTTCGCGGACGAAAGCTGCACACACCTCGGAGAGATGATGAACTTCCCCGGCGTATACCTCGGCGACGACAAAGTATGGGCGAAGCTGGCCGCCTCCGAGGGCAGAGTCATAACCGGCCACGCCCCGCGCGTAAGCGGAAAAGAGCTGGCCGCCTATCTGCTCGGCGGAATAACCTCCGACCACGAATGCGACAACGCCGAAGAGGCGCTAGAAAAGCTGCGCCGCGGCATGTACATCATGATCCGTCAGGGAGCGACGGCGAGAAACCTCAAAGAGCTGGCTCCGCTGCTTGCTGCACGGCCCGGCCTCGCGGCGCGCTGCCTCTCCGTCAGCGACGACATCTCTCCGAACTTCATCCACGAACGCGGCCACCTCGACGGCTGCCTTCGCGAACTAATAGGATGCGGCGTAGAACCGCTCGCCGCGCTGCGGACGATAACCCTGACGCCCGCGGAATACTTCCGGCTTTACGACCGCGGCATGATAGCCCCGGCAAAGCTGGCGGACATCGTCATGGTCGACAATATTGAAAAATGCACCGTACTCAAAGTCTGGAAGAGGGGAAAACTGGTCGCCGAAAACGGCGCGCCGACCGAAAAAATAACGCCCGCCGTCACCTCCGCGCTTCCCGGATACGGCGGCGAAGTACGCACGCCGATGGCAGACGAACTGCGCGTGAAAATAGACACTCCCGGCGTGGAAATAAACGTCATCGGCGTCATACCCGGACAGGTCTTCACAAAAACTATCCGCATGGCGCCGACCAACATAGACGGATACGCCTGCGCTGACGCGGGACGCGAACTGGCGAAGATGGCCGTCGTCGAAAAAAACCGCGGCACGGGGCGCTGCGCCGTCGGATTCCTCCATGGCTTCGGCCTCGTGCGCGGCGCCGTCGCCTCCTCCATCGCCCATGATGCGCACAACTACACCTGCGCGGGCATGGACGACATCTCCATGGCGACGGCGCTGCAGGAGCTCGCGCGCCTCAGGGGCGGCATCGTCATCGCCGAGGGTGAAAATATCCTCGCGGAGCTGGAACTGCCGGTAGGCGGCCTCATGAGCCTCCTGAGCGCCGCCGAAATACGCGAAAAGACCGCGGCGCTCGACGCGGCGCGCGACGCTCTGGGCTGCACGAACCCGCACGCGCTCATGCAGCTGAGCTTCATGTCGCTCTCCGTCATCCCGGAGCTCAAACTCACCGATAAAGGGTACTTTGATATTTCGCGATGTGAGACTATGCCGCTTTTTGTGCATTAATTACTGTTGTTACTTGCTAATTTCGATGATATAATCTAAAATAGTTTCAAATAAAGATAACTGAGAGACTTTTACTCTTATCTGCTACAATAAGGGACAAAGCGGAGCAGTTATAACAATTAAAAGGCCTGAATAAGGCACAAAATTACAGGGAGGAGCTTAAAACATGGAAGCATACACAGAACCTTACAGCCTGCTCAACAAACAGACGGTCGATATAGCGCAGGCGCTCAAAAGCCTTCAGGAGGAGCTTGAAGCCATCGACTTCTATAACCAGCGCGTCAACACCTGCACCAATGAGGACCTCAAGCGCATCATGGCGCACAACCGCGATGAAGAGATCGAACACTCGGCGATGCTGGTAGGCTGGCTCAAGGTTTATATGAACGGCTGGGACAAAGAGATCGGCGAATACGTCGCCAACGCGAAGGCCGGAACTATGGGCATCGACCTCGAAGACGGCCCCGACGCCGCTCCGGGAGCCAGCGGCCAGGACCTTAAAATCGGCAAACTTTAATATTCACGGCACAGCTATAGAGACCGCATACATAGAAGGGAGTTTAAATTATGGACATTCTTAAAAGATCACTCGCGCCGATAGCGGCGGAAGCATGGACAGAGATAGACAAGCAGGCGGCGGACGTACTCCGCAGCGTGCTCACCGGACGCAAAGTCGCCGACGTATCAGACCCGAAGGGCTGGCTGTGCGATTCAGTTTCAGAGGGCACGCTGACACTCGCCGAAGAGTCACCCGTTGAGGGCGTAAACTACGGCGTACGCGACGTACTTCCCCTCGTAGAGATCCGCGTCCCCTTCACCTTGCCGATGTGGGACCTTGACGACATCTCACGCGGCTGCAAGACGACGGACTACACGCCGCTCCAAGAAGCGGCGCGCCAGGCGGCCCTCTTTGAGGACACCGCCGTATTCAAGGGACTTGAAGAGGCCGGCATCCTCGGGATAGAGCTCGAAACAGACAACGACCCCATCGAAACAGCCCTTGACGACGACGCGCTCATCAAAGCGGTCTACGACGCGACGCAGGCCCTTGCCTCACGCAACGTCGGCGGCCCCTACGTCCTCGTCTGCTCCAAAAAGGTCTGGGAGAAGATCGTCACCTCGAACACCGCCTACCCGCTCAGAAAGAGCCTCGAAAAGATCGTCGAGAAAATCGTCCTCTCAAAGCAGTACGAGACGAACTTCGTCACCTCCATGCGCGGCGGAGACAGCGAACTCGTGGTCGGACAGGACTTCTCCATCGGATACCAGTCCCACACCGCGACCGAGGTCAACTTCTACATCACGGAGACCTTCACCTTCCGCGTCACCACGCCGGAGGCCTTTGTGGAGCTTAAGATAGCCGAATAATAACGAATAATAAGACCTAGTAAGAAAGGGAGGCCTCAGCGGCCTCCCTTTCTTATTTCCGCGATCTTGACCAGCGGCAGATTGATATTGAAATAGACCGATACCAGCCGCACCGCGAGGATAATGAAAAGCGCCGCGTAGGCCGCCGGACCAAGCCCTATCATTCCTCTCGCGAACCAGAGAAAAGAACAGCCGACAATCGCCGCCAGGGCGTAAATATCATGGCGGAAGATGACCGGTACCCTCTGCGCGAGCAGATCCCGCAGAATGCCGCCGCCGATGCCGGTTATCACAGCGGCGAAGAGAAACTGCATAAAATTATAATGCAGATAAATCGCCTTGATCCCCGCGTCCACCGCGAAAAAAGAGAGCCCCATCGCGTCGAGCACGATCAGCAGCCACTGGACCCGGAAAAGCTGCGGCACCGCGACCACGGCGGCGACGGAGAGCATCACGATGAGGACGGTTTGGTAATTTGAGAAAAAGACGGGGATGCCCCTATCCATCACGACGTCGCGCAGCACGCCGCCGCCGCAGGCTGCGGTAAAGGCGAGTATCGTTATCCCGAACAGATCCATGCGCCGCTGCACCGCCGTGTGCGCGCCAAGCAAAGCGAAACTCACCACGCCGATTATCTCAAGCACGCTGAGATTGGCGATCGGCGACATCAGTTTATCCCCGCACAGAGGAGGCGAAAGCCGCCGAACATCAAAGCAGCCCCTCTCCTCTCATTTTATTCAGCAATGACTCGCAGCCCTTCCTGATATCGTCATAGGCCCGCGTAAAATTTCCCGTATACCACGGGTCGGCGACATCCTCCCCCGCCTCGTCGGTGAAATCCATCAGCTTCCACACCTTATCCTCTGGATCGCCGCCGCATATCCGCAGGATATTGCGGATATTCTGCCCGTCCATCCCGATAATATAATCGAACCTTCCATAATCTGCGCGCGTCAGCTGTACCGCGCGGCGGCGCTCAAAGGGCACCCCCTCCTCGCGAAGCTTGGCCTGCGAAGCGCGGTGCATATCGCTGCCGATCTCCTCCGCGCTCGTCGCCGAGGACATTATCAAAAACCGATCCGCAAGCCCTGCCCGGGCGGAGAGATCCTTCATCACAAACTCCGCCATCGGACTGCGGCAGATATTGCCGTGACAGACAAATAGTATTTTTATCATTTTGTTTATATCCCTTTATAAGCCTTCAAACCTTGATATTACGGGCTGTACGGCACTTTTTTCATTTTTTGTATTTTGCCTCATACCTACGCAAATCTTTATAAATCTATGCAATTTCACGGACAAATGGTGTAGTAAAAACATTATCACCAAGTTTCTTTAATAGATATTTCTCCTCTTTTTTCTTCGACTTTAATTATCAATTCCTTTAATTCGTTCAATAACTGTTGGTGTGTCCCATCTGAATTGTCGTATGTTAAAAGTTCCAAATTCCTATTATGTAGCAGGCTTTGCTCAATTTCTTTAGAATATGTATCTTTTGCTGCAACAAAATAGTGCGGCAAACATCCAGGATATAAAAAATTCATATTCTCCAATATTAATTGAATATCTGGATCGCTTATTCCGCATCCTAGAAATATAAAAATATGTGTAAGCATCAAAGCATCTAATATACGATAAAATGATGCATACTTACAACGCGCCTCACTATATTGCCTGTGAGTAAAAATTATTTTTGATACGTCATCTATTGTTAAGCATGGATATTGCTTTCATGTTTTTCTCCTATATTCTAATTTATTCTTCTTCACTTTCTATCAATTTTTTCAGTTCCTCTTTGCTAGGAAGAACAGTTAAATACTTACTTGCAAATATCTGACTATTATCTTCCGGCAAAGTCATCTCAACCACAGCATCATTTTTATTTTTACAAAGCAAAACTCCCATCGTCGGATTTTCGTCTTCCAATTTCATTTTACGGTCATAATAATTCACATACATTTGCATCTGTCCTATATCCTGATGTTTTAATCGTCCTATTTTTAAATCAAAAAGCACAAAACACCGCAATAAACGATTAAAAAATACTAAATCCACTCTATAATGCTCATCTTCAAAAGTAAACCTTACCTGTCTTCCAACAAAAGTAAATCCTCTTCCTAATTCTAACAAAAATTCCTGCAAATGGTCGATTATTTTAGTT
This sequence comes from Cloacibacillus sp., assembly GCF_020860125.1. Taxonomy (NCBI): domain Bacteria; kingdom Thermotogati; phylum Synergistota; class Synergistia; order Synergistales; family Synergistaceae; genus Cloacibacillus; species Cloacibacillus sp. Next base: position 35,836 of record NZ_JAJBUX010000101.1, read on the forward strand.
TCCAAATCTGTTTCTGAATATTTTGCAAGTTCTGGTAACCCTGTAAACTCCAGAACGTAAGGATCTTTTAATAAATCTTCGGGCTTCTCAATGATCTGTCCTTCCGTTGATAACCGTTCCACACCCGCTTTATCCCTGCTCAATACTAACCGTTCATATAATGCGCTGTCATACTGTCTACCCAGTTCCTTTACACCCCATCCATTCCGAGCAGCCTCAATCTCATAAAAATGACGTTCATCTATACTCGGCATGCGCATAAGTGATACATAATGTGAAAAGCTTAGAAAAAACTTTCTTCCCTCCTTTGTTACAGGCAGGCTTTCAAATTGGGTAGACATCTTCTGCCCAATCTGATCTTGCGAATATACCACGTAGAATCTTCGCATCAGTTTTAAATTTTCCACAGAAAATCCTTTTCCTAAACTTTTTGTTAAATTTTTTGATAATTGTCTAAGAATCGCCTTTCCATATTCAGCTCTCTGTTCTCCCTTTTGTTCTTCTTCTACAATCAGCCGTCCTACTTCATAATAGGAATAGACCATAGAAATATTTAATGCAATTTTTGCCTGTTTTCTGGCATTTTTAAGAACTTCTAATACTCTATCAAAAAATTTACTTTTCACGATATTTTCCATGCAATACCCTCCCTGTTGAATTGGGTAGAAACTGTCTACCCAATTTATATCATAACGAAAGTTCTCTCAAATTTCTACAATAATGCAAAACTTATCTCGTTTCCACTTTTCTTTGTCACATCAGGGCTCTAAACCCAATAAAATGGTGTAGTGGCGGTATAGTAAGCGCTTAACTAAATCGTGAAGTCATTGACTTTACTAGCTTCTCCGTGATTTTTCAAGATATTTCCGTGACATACAAACATTATCTTAATCAAACATATCCCACCTATACATAGACATCAATCTGCATAATTCCATATAATTAACCACGGCGGTTCGCTGGTCAGATAAACAATCAGCGCTTGTCCTCTATCTCTAAAATATCCCTGTAAGTCACAAGCGATACATTCCCCAGCTCATTTGCCGCGTCCGCGCATCCTTTGGTGAAGCCGTTCTTTGCGAACAGATACAGCTGCACGCTGTTATAATGGAAAAGGCGGCTTCGTTTTATCAGCGTCTCCAAAACACCAAGGTCGACCTTTTCATTTGTCCACTTACACTCGCCAAACAGCGCCCTATTCCGATCCTGCTCGCCCATAATATCAATCTCTGTCTGCTTCTTTTCTGTCGGATCGGTGCCCCACCAACGACCAAGCTCAGTAAACTCGACAGGAGATTCTCCGTTCAGCAGCAGACTCCAGAGATGCTGCCTGCAAATCTCTTCAAAGACCTTACCCATATACTCCGATAAAAACGGTTCAATTCGCCTATAGGCGAGATCGTCGGCGCCACGGGCGATAATAGAACTATTCTCCGGGACAAATCTATACCAGAAACGAAACATATTATCATCAACGGTATAAATCGATCGTCTGGAAACCTTCTCACCATAGGGAGTCTCCCTCCGTACAAGGCCAAGCTCCAATAAATTCTTTATATAGGTGGCACAAACGCTGGTATCTTCGCCAACTTTGGCAGAAATCTCCGACATACGGGAGGCGCCGGCCGCAATCGCGGTAATTATAGCGTTGTAAAGCGCGGGTTCCCTCACCTCCTGCTTCAGAAGGTTTTCCGGTTCTTCAAACAGAGAGGATGAGGGGTTCAGAAAAGTGTTCTTGATGTTATCCGCAACGCTCAATCTGTCATTCATTTGCAGCAGGTACTGCGGCGTACCGCCCACAATACCGTAAATCAGCGCCTTATCCTCATTGGAAAAGTGCTTGAAACAACGACAGGTATCCGCAAAATCAAAGGGCAGGATCTTCATCTGCGCTGTCCATCTGCCATACAGGGGCGCCTTATAAGCCAGCACATGATCCTCCATATAGGACATGGACGAGCCGCAAATAATTAGCATAAGCTTGGAGGTCTCCCTATATTTGTCAATCAAAAGCTGAAGGGTGGAGGCAAAGCTATTGGAAGAACGGGCAACATAGGGGTACTCGTCAATGGCCAGAATAAGACGTTCCCTCTCGGCCAATTTGAATACATATTCCAGTGCCGCCTGAAACGAAAGAAAAGCCGTATCAGCCTGGATACCGGTTTCATATTCCATAATATTTCTACTGAAATTTTCCAGATTCTGTTTGGCGTTGCTCTCCACACCCATAAAATAGACCGCCTTTTTATCACGGATAAACTGGGTGATGAGCGCTGTTTTGCCCACATGGCGGCGGCCGTAGATCACCGCGAACTCAAACCTATCGGACAGATACAAACTATTCAGTGTGGCCAACTCACGCTCTCTGCCAATAAACATACCAATGCCCCCGTTTCATTATTGCTATATATACCACCGCTGTTAAATTTAGTCAATTATAATTTACTAAATCTTGAACAACTAAAAAATGCCCCGCGCGGTTCACACAAGAACCGTGCGGGGTATAATGCTGGTATCTGAACATATAGCCGAGACTGACAAACATGCCTATACAGAAGATGCGCATATAAGCAACGGCCCCGTTACATGCGCTGCCGCTTTAATCATTGCGGCGAGGCCGCCGGACGCCTGCGGGCTGTCTTTTTATCTTCTGTTTTTATTTTTTCTCAGCAGGCAGGGAAGCATGGCCAGCAGCGCGAGCGCGCCGGCGCCGATTCCGTT